>DOEZ01000017.1 GCA_003532715.1 Planctomycetaceae bacterium | reverse complement strand
GGGAACGAAGAGGTTGTCGCCCGGCCAACGCGATCCCCAACAACGAACCACTGACCACTATCCACTGCGGGATCGCGTCGAGTGATGCAGCGCAAGCAAGCGGTGCAGCGCAAGCTGCCCGGTGAAGTGAAGGTGAAGTGAAGGTGAAGCCCGGTGAAGTGAAGGTGAAGTGAAGGTGAAGTGAAGATCGGTGAAGGCTGGTCTCGCCACGACACCGGAGGGCTTGCGCCCTTCCGCTCCATTCCATGGGAAGCGGCACGGCGCGAGCCGTCCGGTGAGTCCGGCGAGTCCTTCCATCAACCAGCCGCGTTGGTTTCCAGTTTGTTTCCAGCGCCCACGCCATGGCTCACACCCCCTCCGGCGACGGTAAAAGCTGCTGCATCAGGCCTTTCTTATGAGCCTCGAGCGCCTCCATGTGCCTTGCGACCGGAGATGATGCGGCCACCGCACGAAGGAGCCGCGCACGAAGTAAGCGGATTTGCGGAAACGCGAGCGAGAAAACCACTTTCGTCGGACTCGCTTACTTCGTGCGCGGCTCTTTTTTGTTCGCTTGAACGGAACCTACTTGGAACGCGTTCACGCTGGCAAATATCCAACAACCCAAGAACCGCCCTTCTTCGCGCTGATTCGCGTCCATTCGCGGTTCCCTCCCTTCGCGACTTCGCGTCTTCGCGTGAGCCCCGCCCCTCGTCTTCCGCCCCCAATCCCGCCCGTGGCCCAATTCTTGGGCTGGAAACCCAACAGCCCGCGTGCTATGACATCACTCGACGAAATCCCGTTGCCGAAACCCCAACCAACTCTCGACAACCAAAACCCAATCGTCTTTCCCCTTTCTCCCCGTTTCCCTTTTTTCCGATCGTCAAGAGCCAAGTCAAATGAAGGCCGACTACGCACCAAATCCCTCACCCCCAACCCCCTCAATAGCCAGGGCTTTTGCAACAAACCACCCGAGAGGCAATCCCGCTACTTACGAAAAACGACGCAATCCCTAAACCAATATCCATCAAGCACTTCCCGACAATGCCAAACGACGTAACTCGAACGAAACAGCAAGAAGGATTGTTGCACTGTTCGACCCCCATGTCAGGCCAACCGACCACCACAAGAACGAACAAGCCGCCCAAGCCCCCCGATGCTTCCTCATCGCAATTTCCCCCGCGTCCTCGCGTCCTGGCGTCTTTGCGTTGAAAACCCACGCCGGCAAGAACGAACAAGCCGCCCATGCCACCCAGTGCCAGACAACCCATCGACCCGCCGCCCCTTGAGCCGGCGCGCGGCCGTCTGATAGCATGAGAACCATGTCAAACGCCACCGTCACACCCATGATGCGACAGTACCAGGAAGCCAAGCGAGCGTGTCCCGACGCGATCCTCCTGTTTCGCATGGGCGACTTCTACGAACTGTTTCACGACGACGCCAAGACGGCCGCCAAGACGCTCGGGCTGGCCCTGACCAGCCGCGAAAAAGGCGAAAACCCCATCCCCATGGCCGGTTTCCCCCACCACCAGCTCGACGGCTACCTGGGCCGGCTCATCGCCGCCGGGTTCCGCGTCGCCGTCTGCGAACAGGTCGAAGACCCCAAAGAAGCCAAGGGCCTCGTCCGCCGCGAGGTCACCCGGGTCGTCACACCCGGCACCGTGACCGACGAGGCGCTGCTCGACCCGCGTGAGAGCAACTACCTGGCCGCCGTGGCCGGCGACCCGAACGACGCCGATGCCACCGTCGGATTGGCCTGGGTCGAGCTATCGACCGGGCGGTTCGTGGCGGCCGGCATCGCCTCGGGCCAACTGCCCGACCAACTGGCCCGGCTCGCTCCGGCCGAATGTCTGCTGGCCGAAGAAGCCCCGTTGCCGGCCGGCGCGTCGCGCGAGCGGATGATGCTCACCCGGCGACCGGCTTGGGCCTTTTCGCACGATTCGGCCCGCGAGGGGCTCGCCCGGCATTTCGGCGCCGTCGGGCTCGAAGGGTTCGGCTTCGACGGCTCGCCGGCCGACGTCCAGGCGGTTCGCGCGGCCGGCGCGATTCTCGACTACCTGGTCGAAACCCAAAAAAGCTCGCTCGAACACATCGACCGGCTGATTCCCTATCGCACCTCGGGCACGCTCGAAATCGACGAATCGAGCCGCCGCAGCCTCGAACTCACGCGAACCATCCGCGACGGCCGCCGCGAGGGGTCGCTGCTTTCGGTCATGGACGACGCGGTCACCCCGATGGGCTCGCGACGGCTGGCCGAGTGGCTGGCCAATCCGCTGGTCGAGCTCGAACCGCTCGCCGCGCGGCACGAGGCGGTCGAGGAGCTCGTGGCCCAACCGAGCGTGGCGGCCCGTTTTCGACAATCGCTGCGAGGCGTTTACGACATCCAGCGGCTTCTCGCCCGAGTGGCGACCGGCCGGGCGTCGCCGCGCGACCTGAGCTTTCTCGGGCGGACGCTGGCCGCGCTGCCCGACATCAAGGCCCATCTGGCCGACTGTCGAGCCCGGCTGCTGGTCGAGTTGTGCGAGCGGATCGATCCGTGCGAGTCGCTGCGCGACCGTCTGGCGGCGGCCCTGGCCGAGGAATGTCCGCTGGTCAGCCGCGACGGCGGGTTCATCCGCGAGGGCTACAGCGGGCCGCTCGACGAGCTGCGCGAGCTGACTCGCGGGGGAAAACAGTGGATCGCCCGCTACCAGGCCCAAGAGACCGAGCGCACCGGCATAGCCAGCCTGAAGGTCGGCTTCAACAAGGTGTTCGGCTACTATCTCGAAGTAACCAACACGCACAACAGCAAGGTGCCCGACGATTACATTCGCAAGCAGACGCTCAAGAATGCCGAGCGGTACATCACGCCCGAGTTGAAGGAGTACGAAGAAAAGGTTCTTTCGGCCGAGGAGAAGTCGAAGGACCTGGAGTACGCGCTGTTCGTCGAACTGCGCGACGCGGTTGCGGCCCGGCGCGCCCAAATGCAGGAAACGGCTGGCGCGCTGGCCGAGTTGGACGTATTGGCCGGGCTGGCCGAATTGGCGCGCCGTCGCAACTACTGCCGGCCGGTGATGGTCGACCGGCCCGAACTCGAAATCGTCGAGGGCCGCCATCCGGTGCTCGATATCTTCGAGCCGGAGGGGACGTTCGTGCCCAACGACACGCGAGCGGGTGGCGACGATCGCCCAATTCTGCTGATCACCGGCCCGAACATGGCCGGCAAGAGCACGTACATTCGCCAGGTCGCGCTGCTGACGTTGATGGCCCAGATGGGCAGTTTCGTGCCGGCCCGGTCGGCGCGGATCGGGCTGGTCGATCGGATTTTCGCCCGCGTTGGCGCGAGCGACGAGCTTTCGCGCGGGCAAAGCACGTTCATGGTCGAGATGATCGAGACGGCGCGGATTCTGAACATGGCCACCGAGCGGAGCCTCGTGATTCTCGACGAAATCGGCCGGGGAACGAGCACCTACGACGGCATGTCGCTGGCGTGGGCCATCGTCGAGCACCTCGACGAGCGGCTCGGCTGCCGCACGCTGTTCGCGACGCACTACCACGAACTGACCGACCTCGAACGGTCGCTCGGGCGTGTGAAGAACCTGAACGTGGCCGTCCGCGAGTGGCAGGACGACGTCGTCTTTCTGCACAAAATCGTCGAGGGGGCGGCCGACAAGAGCTACGGCATCCACGTCGCCCGACTAGCCGGCATCCCACGCCCCGTGATCGAGCGGGCGAAGGACATTTTGGCGCGATTGGAGGAAGAGCATCTCGACGCGGCGGGCCGCGCCAAGATCGCCCGGCCGGCGGCGAAGCCGAAGCGGGCCGAAGTGCAACTGACGCTCTTCGGCCCGGCCGAACACCCGCTGCTGGACGAACTGCGAGCGTTGGACCTCGACCACGTCACGCCCATCGAGGCGTTGCAGCGCATCGCCGAGTGGAAGGAGAAGCTCGGCGGCGAGTCGAAAACGAATCGCGAAAGGGACGCAACGTAACACGTCGGGCGTATGGAATATCGACCTTACGATTCGGAAAAAGGGGAAATGGGGAAAAAGGGGAAAGGCGTTGAGTGGTTTCAGCGACAGTCGGTTCAACGCCAATCCAGGATTTTGAAAACGCCTTCTCGGTTCGAAATCTGCTCGGGCAGTTGTAGGAGTTTCTCACGGTAGACGCTCAGCCCAATGCCCAGGGCGAAGAGCACCGCGCCGCCGATCGTCAGATAGACGCCCGTGGCCACCTGCTCGCGATAGCCGATCGCCACGACGATCATGAGCAGATACAACGTCAACCCGGCGCCGCCGAGCAGCGTGGTCGATTTGACGTGCCAACTGAAGCCGGTCACCAGCATCACGAGGCTGACGACCAGAATCGCGATTTCGTCGGGCGTCGAGATGCGGTCGGCCACGAACCGATGATAGACCACGGCGATCAACAGCGGCACGACGGCCAGCAGGCTGCCGAGCCACAGGCCGGCGGTGACCATCTCGTCGTCGGCGTCCTTGGCCTCGCGGAACCGTCCGACATAGCTGGCCACGAGCAGGCCGACGCCGACCGCGACACAGAAGATTTCGAGTTTCTGCCAACGGCTCATGTCGATCAAAACATGGATCGTCAGGAAAGCGACCGCGGCCAGGGCGATCGACGCCACGACGTAGACGCGCCGCCACGTTCCGCCCGGCACGAGCGCCGCGCCGATCAGCCCGGCGAAGATCGTGCAGGCCAACGAGCCGACGCCTATCCACTCGGTCGATTGGGTGGCCAGCTTCGCCAATCCCTGGCACATGGCCGCGAGCATGGCGACCGAGAGAATGGCGTTGCCCATTTGGAACGCGGCCAACCCCCGGCCGTGCGTGCTCAGACGCTCTTCGCCCGTTGCGCGGTAAAGCAGCCTTTGTTCGACGCCCAACAACCGGCAGACGGCCAGGATTCCGACGCCGAAGGCGGCGTAGAGCATCGTGTAGTACGCCCCGGGCACGCCCCAGTAGCCGAGCAACTGCCACAGCGCGCCGCACGCCGCGAGCGTGGCGAAGTAGACGTTCGCGCTGCGCCGGCGGAAAACGGCGGCCAGAACGTAGAACACGGTGGCCTCGACGAACACGAGACCCAGAAGCAGGTTGACCGTGCTCTTGGCTACCGGTTGAAGGACCGATTCGATCACGTCGAGCGAGCTTGTCAAGACGTGGACGAGAATCACGGCGGCCGCCGCGTGGGCGATCCAGCCCAAGGGCCGCTCGGGCGTGTGCCCGCGCCACAGCCGCGACGCCACGAGGTAGCCGATCGGCAGAATCATCAGCCACGGCGCCTGCTCGCTCCACGCCAAAATGCCCAGCGCTCGCAGCAGCGCCGCGGCGGCAACGATCGTGGCCGAACCACTCAGGAAGAAGAACGCGGCCGACCATCGTGGGGCGTCGTGGCGAGTGAGGTAGGCCGAGATGCGGTTACAGACCACGACCACCAGCATGACCGCGACGAACGCCCAGGACGTCTCGTGCGAACCCAGGAACTCGGCGACGAGCGAACTGGTTGCCCGCAGGTGGAGCAGCAGGCCCATGGCCAGCGGCAGGACGCTCAGCGCCATGGCCAACGGCAACAGGGTCCGCTGTATCTTCGCGTTCGTCGTTTGGACGAGCCCCCGCGCGAAACTGGCCGCCAAGCCGGTCAGGGCCAATACGGCGATGAGCCCTTCGGACTCCATGTAGACGCCGGCCACGGTCAGTTCGGCCATTACCAGGCAGAACGCCGCAAGATAACAATACACCCCGACACGGCGCACGACCAGGTCGGAATACAGGTAGGCGTATCCGCCGGCAAGCCACAATCCGGCGGCCAACAAGACGTGTTCGGTCATCCAATTGCCCGACCACTCGAGCGCCAGCAGCGAACGAGCGGGGTCGATCAGCCAGGCGACGACTTGGCTGGCCAACAGGATCGCCAGCGACGCGGCCATTTGGGCGTGGCCCGACCAGAACAGGGGCATGCCAAACCGCCGCCGGTTGAACGGTTCGCCTTCGGCCGGCAAGGCTCGCTCGAAGTGGAGCGAGACGAGGCCCAGGCCCATGAGCACGAGGCAGAGATACGACGTGTCGCCGACCAGGCCCAACTCGGCCAGAAACAGCATGACCGTGAGCGTGACGCCCGCCTCGACCGCGTACATGAACAGCGGGTCGCGCAGGACGTAGACGGTCACGATGTAGAGCAAGCAGCAGACGACTCCGCCGATCCAGAGGTGGTTGTCGAGTGTGACGAGATCTTGCGCATGGAGGAACCATAGATTCAGCGGGGCGATCACGCAGCCGAGGAAGGTTAGTGCCTGTCCGGCAATACGAAAGCGGGTTTTGAGCACGACGAACCAGCCTGCCGCCAATACGGCGAGCGTCGCGGCGGCCAGCGCGGCGGCCATGACAACCTTGCTTTCGAATATCCCGAGGCTGGCCAGCCAGACAATCAATCCCAACACGACGAGGCCCCCGCCCAGGATCAACATCCATTGGATGCTTCGCGGGTCGAGCATCGCCTCGAACATAGGGCGGAACGAGAACGGCTTCCGGGTCGGCGTAGGCGTCCTCGGTTGCCGGGACGGCGGATCGAGGAATTCCTTGATTTCCATCGCCTCCTCGCGAGGACGCGGAGGAGGCGGAGGGGGCGGAGTTGGTGACGGCGGCGGTGGCGTCGGTGCGGGCGGCGGCGGCGATGACGATGGCGATCGAGAAGCCGACGGCTCGGGCTCGGGGGGAGTGGCCGCCTGCTCCGGCTCCTCGACCAGAGTCGCCATCGGCGGCTGGTCGCTCGGGCCGGGAATCGTCAACACGCTCCCGCAGTAGGGACATTGACCACGTTTACCGGCAAACTCGTCGCGGGCTTGCAGAAAATAGCCGCACGAGCACTTGACGCGAATGGCCATCACTCAGTCTCCCAGGGTCGCTACGTGTCAAACCTTGCCGTTTCCACTCAGCTAGGCGGAAGAAAATCGTTTACGAGCCCGCACTGGCTCGGGTCGCACACGAGGAGCATCACAAGGCTTTCCCTTGTTCGCTCCAGGTTGCTTCTTCCCGCGCTAGGTCAAAAGAGGCGACGCGTGAATCATCCAGTTAACAGGGGCGACATCCGCTGCCCGATATATCGCTTCCCCTAATCAGACGGGGGCAGCAATCATATAGTGGGAGAATACCACATTTGGCGGATGCGAAGAAGAACACATGCGATGAAAGCGAAGCCTCCCCCGTCGGAGTGGCCGTGCGACGGAGATTCTGGCGAGAGAATTCCGCCGCCGGTAGCTTCTGCCGGGCCTATTCACGAGCCCATACGAGTGCTTTGTCATATCTTAGAACGTGTTTGGAAAGTCAGCTTTCCCATCCGGCGGCCAGTTCGTCGGGCTTCAGATGGCGTAACATACGGTGAATCATGCACACGAGGATCATCGCCTCGCTGTTCTCCGTCAGTTCTTCGTAATCCTTGCTCAACCGACGATACCAACCGAACCAGCCAAATGTTCGTTCCACAATCCATCGTTTGGGCAGCACGACAAAGCCGGCCACGTCGTCGCTGCGCTTTACGATCTCCAATACCCAGCCGCAAATCTCCTGAACCCAGCCGATCAACTGGCCCGCATATCCGCCGTCAGCCCAAATCAACTTCAGCCGCGAAAAACGCCCTTGGGCTTTTTCCAACACCAACTTGGCGCCGTCCCGATCCTGAATGTCGGCCGCATGGACAACCAAACCCCAAATCAACCCCAGCGTGTCGACCAGCAGATGCCGCTTGCGTCCTTTTACCTTCTTGCCTGCGTCGTAGCCGCAACATACCCCCTTTTTTCCGTCGTTTTCACCGATTGGCTGTCAATGATCGCCGCGCTGGGCTGGTGTTGTTTTCCGTGTTTCACCCGCACTCGTTTCCGCACCAAGTCATGAATGCGTTCCCAGGTGCCGTCCAGGCGAAACATCTTGAAGTAGTAATACACCGTATCCTTCGGCGGGTACTCCTTGGGCAACATTCTCCAGGCACAGCCCGTGCGTGCGAGGTAGAACAGCCCATTGAGCACCTGTCGCATGTCGACTTCGCGTGGCCTTCCACCCGGTTTAGCGGGCGGAATCAAACGCGAGATCGCTTGCCACTGTTCATCTGTCAAATCTGTCGGGTAGTTGGCGTCCATACCACGGCCTCCATGAAAAAGCCCCCCGGTTTCCAACGCCGCGTACAAATACCCGCTTTCTCCTAGGTCCGCAAGACCTTTTCAAACACGTTCTTAGTCTGTGGGTTGGCAGATCACATCTATCCCTGTAAGCAAAGGAATTTCGTGATCTGCCAACCCAAATTCTTAATGTTGTCAAAGCACTAGCCCGAAGCGCACGGGAGAGTTCTCAGACGATTTCTTCGCTCCGCCTCAATCTTCCACGGTCTTGGCCAACTCCAAGGGAGTAAGAACGACTCCACACAAGAAGGCTTTGCCCTTGCGAGGGACGATCTTTACTACCACGTTGTTCGCGCTGCCGAGTTCGAGAAAATGGCTCTTCAGAAAGATGCGGTTCGCGCCGCCCGCCGCTTCGAAGACGTCGATGCGATCCTTGACCGGCGAGGCGCCGCCTTCGAACTCGTATTCGGCGACATTCTGTCCCGTCGCCGTCGATTCCGGATCCAGCATAAGCAGATCGAGACGATAGCGGCCGGCCGGCAGAACAACCTTCCCCTTACGTTGCCATCGGGAGTCGTGAATGATGGGTCGAATCGGCAAGGAGAGCGGCTTATCGGTCTCGAGGCCGCTGCGGCAGATCTCTTCGTACTCAGGGGGGATTGCCGGGTCGCGCACGATCACAACGGTTTTTGGAAGCGTGAAGACTGGCGTCTTGGTCTCCCAGACGCCCAGTGTCTGCCAGATATTATGATCCTCGTCGAAATGGAAAGTGTGGGTGCCTCGCTCTTGGGCCAGGCCGAACACGTCCACGCTGGTCGCCGCGAAGTTGTATCGGCAAGGCGCTAGCCCAAGTACCTGGCGATGCTGCAGAATGTGCGGGAGCCAGCGGAGGTTCATCGTGACGAGCAAGCCTTGTTCGCCGCGGGTGATGGTCCCGTGGCGAGCCGATCGCGCGAAGCTCTCCACTGCTTGCTCCGGATGGCACTCGGCAATCGCCCTTCGCGATTCTTTCGCCTTCCCGGCCTTAAAAAGTTCCCATGAAGTCTGATAGGCTTGTTGGGCACGATACAATAGCACTATGTACTCTTCGAGGCCCTTGAAATAGTTGATTCGATCTTGCTGTTTGTCGGTCAGCGCGGCGGTATCCACGCCCTCGATGAGCTTCAAACGGTCCTTGCAGCCCGCCACCACGCCGTCGATGTCATCGAGCGGAGCATGGATGAACCACGCCTGGGTCTCTCGGCCGAACTGCGGTGCCTCGGTGATCCAGCGATAGAGGTATTCGCTCATGATTTCGCGGGCAGAGGGGCCGAAGGATCGTTCGGCCATTTCGTCACAGGTTACTCGCAGCGGTTGGTTTCGCGTCGATTTCCACACCTGCTTCGCATGGCTCTTGAAATAGAGATCGAGAGGCCGGGTCGTCCAGTGAATGATACCGTAGCGGCCGATGCCGGCGTCGGCCAGTTTCTCGTGAAAATCGGAGAAGGGCGTGTAGGACCGCCCCAGATAACGTCCGTCGTCATGCTGCGCCCAAATGATGCACTGCACGGGCCGATTTGCCGCGATGTCGTGAATCGCGCGGCGCGACGCCTCGTCGCGCAATTGGGACTGATCCCTGATTACGCCGTAATCCAGCGCGATTAACTTGATCTCGGAAGGAAGAAACCGATGGGCGGCCGGGAAGAAGCGAAAATACCAGGAACCGAACGCCAGCTCCACGTCGGAACGCCCCAGCTCCTTCAAGGCTCGTTCATAGGCCCGCGCAACCTTGGCCAGCGCGAAGAAACCGCGTGAATACGCGAACTTCGCCGCCTCGGGCGTCTTGGCAACCTCGGCTTTGTACTCCTTCCGCCACGCTTCGGGCAAGTCCGCGAGCTTCAGATCGACCCAAGGCGTCTCGCCAATCCGAACCCAAAGTGCAAGCCGATTCACCTGGGGATAGGTCGTCAGAAGCGATTCCACTTGCGTCTTGTAATACCGATAGCCTTCCGGCGTTTCGGGATTGGCGAGCCAAAATGGCTTTGAAGAACGCCCCTTTCCGCCGACCGGGAATCGAGCCGACTCGGGCAACGTGGTGATTAGCTTCTGCGGATTCGAGCTTTCCGTATCGACGTCCAGCGCGAAGTAGACGTCCATCTCGCTGCGCCGGGCATCATCGAAAACCTGTCGCATCAGGGTTTGCGCGGACTCGACGCGCCGGTCTTCGGGAACCATCGCCGCGTCAGCGCCGAAGACGGGTCCGTCGAAAACCGAGCCGCCCCAGAGACGCCGCACGTCGTTGACATGCTGCGTCGACCAGTCGCGGCCTCGCTGCGTCGTCGAAAGATACCCCACCGGCTTCGCGAGGCCGTTGAACTCGAAGCTGAACATCGGGTTGTTGCCATAAGCATGCACCACGATTCCGTTGAACCCCATTTTGCGCGACTGCCGAATCCATCGCTGCCAATCGGCGAGGTTCCAGGTGGAACATCCGCTCAGAAAATTGTGCCAGTTGAAGACCAACCGGTCTTTCATCAGGGGTTCATCGGAGAACTTCCAGCCCTCAAAAGTGAAAGCGTCCGTGCGTGGAGCCGGAAAGGTATCGTGAGACAAATAGAATCCGCAGCCGAGCCTCTCCAACAAGGCATGGACTCCCAATGCCGTGCCGCGCGCGTCCGCCCCGGCAATCACGCCGATCTCGCGCCCCTCGTTCCGCAGGGTAAACACCTCGTAACTCTCGGCGGCGGCCGTCCGATCCCCCAGGAATGCGCGGACGCTGGTCGCGTCCGATGCCCACCGCGTTATCATAACCGCCTTGCCGGCCTCCGGAATCGCGTCGACGCAAACGAAACGCGAAGAGGGATACAGCTTTGCCAGGCTCTCGGCGAGGAATCTCGCCGCCTCCGCTTCCGATGCGCCGCACGAGGAATCAACGATAATGTGAATTGGATCGGCGGTCTCGGCCCAGGAGACTCCAGAGTGGAGAACCAAAGCGAGCAAGAGAGTCGTCGTTTTCATCAGTGATCCTTTCTCTTGGACCTCGTGGAATTGCCACGGATGAAGCGCCTTGGCGCTCGGTTTCCCCGTAACCCCAGTATTGTAGGAAACCGGTGAAGAGAATTCCAGGAGAAAACCGCGTATTCGCGTCCCCCCTCAGGTGAGCTTTCTTGCTCTTTTGCCCACGGCCCGCATCGTCGGAACGCCGAGCGCGCCATCGCCGGCGGGCCGAGCCCAACCCGCCATCTCAACGCGCGAGTGGTTCTAATCCAGCCAGTCTTTTTCGCGGAGGCGCGAGGGGGTGTATTCCTCCGTGACGTAGCTGATGTCCTTGCTGATGAGCGCTTCGACTTCAAGCTTGAAACCGTTGTCGAGCATCTTCTTGATTTCGGCCTGCCACGGTTTCTTCTTCTCGAACCACGGATAGTTGGCGATTTGCTTCGCCCGCTTGCGGTCGGTGTCGCTCAGGTCGATTTTGACGCTGTCGGACAGCTTGCACCGCTCGAAATCCTTGCTCCGCAGCCCGAGGAAACGCGCGCCGGGAATCGCCATCCGCCGCGATTCGTAGGCCAGGTTGATCGAACCCTGCTTGATCACGCTGTAAATGTAGTACCCCCACGGGTCGTTATCGAGGAGGCAGAAGACGGGCAGCTTCAACTCGTTATGCAGTCGATAGAGCAAGCGGCGGACGCCTCGCGGCGGTTGCCCGGCGCCGTGGGTCAGAATGCACCGGTGTTTTTGCCAGAACTTGTCTTCGTTGAACCGCTGCCAGACCGTGTCTTTTTCGACATGGAGAACGAAACGGGCGTTGCACTTCTTGAACTGGATGACCTCGGGCTCGACGATCGAGGGGATGCCATAACCGCCCGAGCCCATTCGTGCGCAGTTGATCTCGTCACCCCGATCCTCGACGATGATTTCGCCGACCATGTCGCCTCGCTTCTGGGCGTACAGGTGCAGTTCCTCGCGGAGGCTGTCCAACAGCACCTCGGAGTCCTCGATCACCGGATCGCATTCCGACTGATCGCTGAACGT
>DOEZ01000331.1:4722-4958 GCA_003532715.1 Planctomycetaceae bacterium | reverse complement strand
CTGCCCCGCCTTGACCTCAAGAACGACTTTGCCGTCCTTGAACTGGACGGTGCCGAATCCACCCTCGGTCGCCAAGAAGCTGCGAAAGTCGCCGACCTTGGAGTTGACATAAAGCGTCTTGGTCACCGCGTCGTATCGAAGGCCCGTCAGACCTTGGATCAAGCCGTAACTCGACATCGCGCGTGCGTACCAGTGTCCGCACTCGTACTCGTTGAACGGGTTGCGCCGGACGCCGG
>DOEZ01000331.1:0-4715 GCA_003532715.1 Planctomycetaceae bacterium | reverse complement strand
GCGACCTGGTACTCGATGCCGGTCCAAACCTCGTCGCTGTAGACAAACGGCAGAAACGGCTTGTCGCCTCGCGGCCAACTGCACAACAGCAACCCGCCGTCGTCGCCCATGGCATACGTGGGACGCTGCGGATTGGGGTGGGTCGACAGATCGTGCTTGAGATTGTGCTTATGCACCGCCTTGAGGTGGCTTTGGACCTTGTCGGAATCGACGATTTCGTCGTCAATGCCGCAGGCTCGAGCCATCCACAGGCCGAGGACGCCGTCGGAAAGGCATCCAGTGCCGTACTGATACTTGGGCCCTTGCTCGTTGATCTTCTCGACCAAGTCGCGATAGGCTTGACTCTGGCTGTTCGGATTGAGCGGCTGGAAGTCGCGGTCGAGACCCTCCTTCGTGACGATCTGAATGAAGTACTCTCCGTTGAAGAGTTCGTTCTCCATGCGGCGACGTCCTTTGTCGAGCAGCTCCCGGTAGAAGCTCACGTCGTCGCCCATCTCCTCGCCCATCTTGATGGCCGCAACAAGCGCGCCTAGGTAGAAGGTGCCGCAATGGCCGTCGGGACCGTAGTAGTTGATGTCGTACGTGTTGTGGTGCGACTCTTCCAGCAAGCCGGTGTGGCGCGGATCCCATTTCGCGATCATGTAGTCGAGGCTCTGCTTGATCCTCGGCCAGTAGACGGCAAGCCACTTCCGGTTGCCCGACGCGCGCCACTCGCGATACGCCTTCATGATCCCGCCAAGTTGTCCGTCGGCCGCGTCGAAGCTCCTGCCGCCCGGCGTGATCGGCAAGTTGCCGCGAAACGCCTGTCTGCCCGTCGCGTCCTGGCCCTCGAAAAACTCATTCTGGCGGAGCGTGCGTTCCAGCGCCGGGAAAAGATGACAGATGGCCTGGGCGTAGTTCCAGACGTGCGTGCAGGAACCCGGGCAGCAGCCCCGATCGTCGCTGCAGCCTTCCCAACACCAAAGCCGGCCGTCGTGTTGGCGTAGAACGGTCGGCGACTTCAGAATGGTCAGGTTCGCGGCCACGGCCTCGACCACCTCGGGCGGAAGCGTCGTGTCCTGGAAAGCATCCCGAAACACCTCGCTGCGCCCGCGCAATTCGTCGTAGCGCGATTTCCAGGCTTCGGCCACTTCTTGGATGCTGTCGAACTGGGTGGCGTACCAAGGTACGTAGTTGTCCGGAATCGGATTCGTGCAAACCACGCACTCCTCCGACGTGCATACCGATCCGCTTTCCACGGCCATGTTGTCGGCGGTCCAGTCGCCATAGTCGCCGCCCTCGAAATCGGCCAATAAGGTGACCCGCGCCGGATCGCTCGCGACCGCGTTCTTCTCTCCCGCTCGCAAGCTCGCGATCGGCTCGTTGCTCATAATGAAGTGGTCGGCCAGGACGTGGCCCCAGGTGCTCGTCGCGCGATCGGCGATCCGAATCCGCGCTTTCTTGCCGAGAAGGTTCGCCAGGTCGAACGTCGCCCACTCAAGCGTCTCGTCGCCCGTGCCGGTGGCCGAGAGCGCGACCCGTCCGTCAACGAGCAATTCAACGCACGTCTTGCCGGCATGAGAACCGCCGCCGACCAGGAAATGCACATAACGCCGCTCGACCGTGAACTCGGGCGAGGTGAGCGTGCCCCTCGCGGCATCGCCGCCCGAGTCGTACGAGTTGACCAGCCCCCTGCCAAGAAAGCCGGAGACGGGTTTCTGTCTCGGGGCGTTTCCTCGCGACGGAGCCTTGCCGAAGGCGAGACCCTCTTGTCGCGGCCCCACCGACAGGTCGGACTTCGGCACGTACCAGGCGGTCAGTACGCGAATCGTCTTCTCCTCGCCCGGCCGCAACTCGAAAGGAACGAACAGCGAAGCGCCGATCGCGTTTCCGCGCGTCGGGGGATTATCGAAAACCTTGCCGCGCTGCACGTTTTCCCAAGTGATGGTTCGGGTGTCGAACGCACGACCTCGAAACCAGCAATGGTCCACGGCGACCCGTTCTCCGTCGACGAAAATGGCGAAAGCGCCCTCGTCGCCGCGGTCGGGTCCCGCGGCCGAATAGAGCACGAAACCGCCGTCGATCGAACCGATCGAGCCGCTTTGCACATACCGAGAGTCGCGCGTGGCCATGAAGTTCTGGCTGTTGAACGAGAAAACGGCCTTCTGGGTTTCGTTCGACGTGTTCCGGAACCGGTACTCGATGGCTCCGACCGGAAGACTCGATGAATCGGCGTCGGGAGGAGTGAAGGGACTCCAGCCGGTAATCTGAACGTCCAGCGGAACGTCTTGGTCTTTCAGACCGATCGTGGCAAAAGGAAACGCCGCCTCGAAACGGCATTCGCGGAATCGGGGAAAGCCGTAGGTTCGCGTTCCTCCGCCGCGGCCCGTCATCGGCAGACCGAAGTATTTCCAGTCGGGGACGGGGCCTTCGAGAATGCGCGCCGTGTTCTCCTCGCCCTCCTCGCCCAGCACGCAAACCGCCGCGTACATAAACGGTTCGTGAAAGAAATCCAGTTGGTGGTTGACCGACATGTGAGAGATCGCGCCGGTTCCTTCAAGGCAAAACATCCCGGTCCCAATGCCGCCAATCGGAAAAGCCAAGCGGTTGAGATTCGCCCCTTGGTACGGTCCGTTGAACGGCCGGTCCATGTCGCGAGCGGCAGCCATGCTCGGCAAGGTAAGGGCGGCCAAGGCAACGGCGATGGCCAGGCGACGGAGGCTCTTTCGATCGGTCATGGTCAATGTCTCCAAAAATGAGGCGGGCAAAAATGGTGAGTTTTGAACAAGCGACAAGGCAGTGTCCGGCGTCGAGATGACCGACGGGAATCGTCCGATCTGCCGTAATCGCCGCGTATGACGCTTAGGGTTCCGCGTCGTGTGACGCGCGCCGCCGGCTGTCGATATCCGGCGGGCATCACGTCGAGGTGGGATGCGTGGCGGTCGTCCACGATATGTCCGCCGGAAGCGTGTGTTCCGGCATGAGGAAGTAAGTGTTTAGGAAACAAAAGCCGGAGTCTTGCCGGATAGCGCTCCCAACGCTTCCACCGTTTTGGGCGTTATCCGACACGCGACTCGTTGCCGGTATTCTCGGAATCAATCAGACGCACCACGCCTCCGCTCCCATTGCCGGCAGAGGAGGCGTGGCGCAACAGCACTCTTCTATCGTTGCCGACCCCGTCGTCTCAAAGCTGCCAGCGCGATAAGGCTCGGCGGAATAAGGGCAAACGAGCCTGGCTCGGGCACGGCCGCCACCGACTCGCCGCTTGTCGCGCCCCAATGCGCGGCCAGAATCGAAACGTCCAGGGCGTTCACGATACGGTCGTCGTTGAAATCGCCCATGGCCCAGGTGGCATTTCCAGTGCCCCAGTTGGCGGCAAGCATCTTCGCGTCAGCTTCGTCCACCACGCCGTTGCCGGTCGCATCGCCGGGCACTCGGTTCGGCGCGGCCATGTCGTAGTAAATAATATTGTCGACGTTCAACGAGCCCCAACCGTCCCGATTGAGATCGTATATCCGGATGCGGGCCGTCATGCCTTCATAGTCTTCCAAACCGTCCCACGTGACGTCATACATCATGTCCGCACTACGGCATCCACTCGCGTCCCGAATCACCTCCCAATCGGCCTCTTCCTCGCTGCTGACGAGCACCTCCAACGTGACCGCGGTTAGCAGGAGGCTTTGGTTTTCGGCCGCATCGCGTGTTGCAAGAATCGTATCCGGGTCCCAATCGTACTGCCATCGGCCGGATCCGCCGTTGAGGTACATCGTGAACTTCGCGTTCTCGCCCAGGGTGAACGAATCGGTCTCGAGGATTCCCATTCCCCGATCACCGGACCCCCCCTCGTAGGTCCGGAACATGTATTGCCCCTGGATGTTGAATCGGTCGGTGGAGTAGGGGTTCGCGCTGAACCACTGCTGGCCAGCCTCGGGATTCTCGCTCCCTTCGACGATGTTCCAGCCGGTCAGGTCGCCAGATTCGGCATCCCATACCTTGATCACGGTTCGCTCGGGCTCGACAACGGGCGTGCTCGTCCAATTGGCCAGAGTCCCCTTTGTGTCGGCGTGGATCGCCGCGATTTGGCTTTCCGCCAATGCCTCGTCGAAAAAGAACACGTCGTCGATGCCGCCGATCCATGTAGCGGCCGTCCCACTACTCGTCCCCAGGTAAGTCGTGGGGCGCGACCCTCCCAATCCATTGCAGACGGGCGCGTCGATCCGTTGCAGGCCGTATCCCACGTCGTAGTAGAGAGAGCCCTGTTGTCGTGCGTTGTCGTAAACCGCCGCGAGAAAGACCCAGCCCTCCAACGCGGTCACCTCCGGCCCGCCAAAATTGCCCGACGGAGTACCGTAGCCCGTCCATGCGGTCCATTTCGCCAAGCCGTCGGGCCGGGTGTCGAACCCCAGCGACGGCCGATCGTAACCACCGTTGTCCGCGCCGATGGCGACCCGGGCCGATTGCGTCGCCGTTGTCACGTCCGCCATCAACCACCCACCCACGGTCAGTTGCGACATGTTCTCGACCGTGAAGTTCGTGTCGGCCACGAAGGGATCGAGATACAGCGGCAACTGAATGTAGTTCCCGCTAAAGCCGCTGAAGTGGAAGTAGTTGCCACCGTCATGCCCCGGATAGATCGCCATGGACCCATCCACAAACAGGACATCGCCGACAATAGCTCCGTGATTTCCCTTGCTACTGCTGTCCGAGGCCGTCGCATCCTCGAAAGTGTAGAAACC
>DOEZ01000657.1 GCA_003532715.1 Planctomycetaceae bacterium | reverse complement strand
CGGAGGACCCCATTGCTTGGCAATTTGCGCCAGGGTGGTCCGCCCGGGCGTCACGCCGTTGAAACTGGCCGTCTCGACCGTCGGCGGCTCGGACGAAGAAGCCTCGGGGATCGGCTCGATGGCCTCTTCAGCCGGCGCGGGCGAGGTCTTCCCGGCCGGAACCGCGTCCTCGACGATCGTCGCCTCTCCCGCCGGCTCGTCCGGTTCGACGGGCGAAACCGCCGGTGCCGACGATTCGGGCGGGGTCGTCGCGCGTGTCGGAAGCGATTCGTCCTCGCGAGGAACCACCTGAAGCGTATTGGCTGGCTCCGCGGTCGGGTCATCCGCCGGCTCGCTCGACGCGCCCTCGGTCGTCGGCGTTGGCACGACCGAAAGGGGCGTCGGTTCGTCGGCGAAGCCACGCGGCGCCGCCAAGGCGGCCAGGGCGAACCCGGCGAGAATCGGCAGAAGGAATCGTCGCCGCGAGCCGGAAGGGCCCACTTGAATGGGAAGAAGCATGGCGGAACGCATCGTAGTTCCTCCTGTTGAGGTGACCTCGGTTCGAGTGTGACTCAGCCGGACCCGCCGGCCAAATGCGAAAAGGGCCCGCACAATGGGCTAACCGGAGTTTTCAGGTGGCGTAGTCTACTGGTACTGGGAAAGGCGAGTCTAGACGGAAATGCCCGTTCAAGTCGTTTTTCCGCTGATTCGCCGACCGAATTCCAGCACGAATGCGGGCTGGCTGGAAAGATGGGGTATATGCGGTGACGTTATTCGTTCTTGGCGGCTCCGACCGCTCGATTCTCGCCCGGATCCTCGCTACCAACGAGTTCTTCCCACTGGATCAGGGCACTCAGTGCGTGTTGGACGTAATCGATGCGGATTTCGTCCGAGGGTGAAACGCGATCGGGCGTCGCCACCGACTCTGGGTCCAGCTCGATTGACCCGGGAATTCCGCCCGCGTGGGGGCCTTGACGAATTTGCGAGTCGATGAGAAACCCGGTGGCCCGCCCTATCGTCCGCCGGATATCGTCGCACAACGTTGCGTCCTCGTCGGACAGAAACGTGAGTGCCGCCGCAAGCCCTTCGACCCGGGTGGCGGTCGGACAGGTGCGGCCGTCCGCGGTAAGGCATCCCGTTTCACGAACCGGGCCGCTTATCGCGTCGCGCGTGGCGAGAATCTGGCGGCAGATTTGAACGGCGTGACGCTGGAGCGTTTCGGCGGGCAGCGGAGGGTCGCATTGATCGCGCAGCGGCCAGAGCCGCGAGGTGGCCAACAACGCCCAATGATCGGCCTCGACTTCGGTCGCGCCACGGCGGCTTCGCGCCAGATAGGCAATCGCCCGAGCGGCCCCGTGAAGCCAATCGGATTGCGGATCCTTCTCGTGGAGCATCAGCAGTCCCAAAGCCGCCTCCCCTGGATAATAAAGCGACGCCGAATCAGGATCGCGACCCCAAGCATCAGGGTAATAATCGGCGAAGAAACTGCCGTCGGGCTTCTGCATGAAAAGTATGAAGCGTCCCAGGGCACGCAGCTCTTCGAGAGGAACGCTGCCGGGCTCGATCTGCTCGACGCTCAACAAGGCGACCAACCCGAGACCCGCCCCGCCCAGCTTGGCCTGAAGCGGTTGGTCGGTTTCTTCGACGTCGGGGGGAGAATAGACGGCCAGCATGTCGGGATGGTCCAGAACGGGCCCTAGCGTTTCACGGCGCAGAAACGCGGCGGCGCGCCGCAAGGCTTCGAGTTTCTCGGGACTCGGGGAGCGGCGATGGGCGGCGGCCAGGGCATAGATTGTGCCCGCATGTCGGATGACGTTGTACTCGTCATCCGCCTCGACGCTGGGGTCGAGCCATACCCGGTACGTGAACCGGCCGTGCTCGTCGCAGTGGCGGACCAGGTAGTCGGCGGCCGACGAGATCGCCCGATCGAGGCGGACGCTCTGTTCGACGCGTTCCCTGTCCGACGATTTGCTTTGATCGGTTCGCCCACCGCGTTGGATGCACGAGGCGCCAGCGAACACCATGGCCACGACGACCAGTCCCGTTCCCGTCACGATCCCTATTCGGCCGGCGCGAGTCATTCTTCGTTTCCTCCTTGCCGCCGATCTTCCGGGCCGTAGCGGCCTCGGTACGCTTCGGCGGGATACTTTGCCTCGTTCTTCGCCATCTTGTTTCGCACCGCCCCCGCCAGATCGAGCCCGAGCTGATTGGCCAGGGCCAGCGCGTAGCAGATCACGTCCGCCAGCTCGTCGGCCACTTCGCCCAGTTTCCGTGAATCACGCACGATTTCGCGGCTCTCCTCGGCCGAGAGCCACTGGAAATGTTCCATCAGTTCGGCCGCCTCGATCGCCATGGACATCGAGAGGTTCTTCGGACTGTGAAACTGCCGCCAGTCGCGCCGGTCGACGAACGACTCGACAAGATTCTTCAACTCGGCGACCGTGGTTTCGGAATCGGACATGGATCGAAATACCTTGGGAATCGCCCGGATGCGGGCCGGAAATCGCCGTCGGAAGCTCAGAAGGCCGCCAAGGTCTCCTGCTCGAAGCCGGGCAGAAGACGTTGCTGGTCGCTGGTCGTCCGCCGCAGGTAGCAGTTTCGATAACCCTCGGCAAGATACATCATGATCTCCAGGGCCAGTAGATCGGCTCGCGTCATGACGTGGCGCGTGCTCCGCGCGCCAAGTCCCTGAATCAATTCCTCAAGGACGAACAGGTGCAGTTGCATCGCCTCGCGAGGCGTGATGCCGGCCGTCGTGAACAACTCGGCCAGCCGGCGTATTTCCGACGACAAATTGCCTGCCCCCATGATGACATACGTCCGAAGCAACTCGCGGTAATGAGTGAGCAATTCATCGGGCAGCTCGGGCGGTTCCCCACGAACCACGATGGTCACTCGATCGTCGGACGGTCCCCTCGCGCAACGGGTCGAACTATCCTCGGACGAACTCGGCCGCATCGTTTCGATGCCGTTGAGCAACGCGTGCTGTTCATACAGCAGGCGGCTCGCCTCGTCGTGTTCCTGCTGCAAACGCCGCTGATGCGACTGCACCAGCCGTTGGCTCTCCCGGAGCAGGTTGTGCCGCTCGATAGCCCGGGCGAGCACCCAAAGAAGATTGCGCGTGGTGGTCGTGTTGACGCACACGTAGGCGTCGGCCCCCAACTCGTGGCAGACGGCAGCCATCTCCTGCTCCGATTCGGTGCCCATGACAATGATCGGCGCGTCGGCGACCCCCGTGCGATAACCCTCGATCAACTCGAGGGCGTCCAGTTCACCCGGCTGATGACTGACCAGGACTGCGTCGAAAGCGTCGTCGCGGAGTCGGGCAAGCCCGGCCATGCTCCCGACCGCTTCTTCCAAAATGACCGTCGTGGCGCTATCAATTGCCAACGCCTCGGCCAGCCAGCCGCCGGTGCGATGGGTGGTCGAAATGTACAAGACCCGCATGCGCGGTGGCAGATCCATGTGGATGGGCCGAGCGACGGCGGCCTGACACCCGTTCAGAGCGGTACTCATGACCTTGACGGCCCGTGGGAAAAAATGGTCCGAGAGAACGACGGGTACTCTAGCGAGCGGCTGGATGTAGGTCAAGGTCGATGGCAGTCGCCCCCGTTCCCTATTATGCGCATCACTCCCTGCTTCACTAGCTTCTGCACGGCGGAGGAAGAGGAGCCGAAAACGGCGAGGATCGTCCTCCGGCGGCTATTCGTCGTCCGGTTCGTCGCGATCGGCCGTGTCGCCGTCGCCGTTGGTGGCGCCGTTGCCGAGGGCCGTCTCAAGGTCGTGTTGCGAAGCCGTTTCGCTGAGTTGGAACGAGTTCGCGCCGTCAATAGGCGGCTCGGCATCAACGGCGTTTTCTTCGTGGGGCACTCGCTTGACGGCCACCAACGCATCGTCTTCGTCGAGGCTCATGATCCGCACNNGCCTGCCGCAATCCGCTGAAGTTTGCCGTGCGCGGTGATCATCAGCAGTTCGTCTCCCTCGCAAACCCGAACGATGCCGATGACCGGGCCGTTTCGCGTGGTCGTCTTGATGTCCCGCAGACCTTTGCCCCCTCGGCGCTGTGTCCGATACGAACGCTGCGACGAAACCTCCGCGTCCTCGTCGTTGTCGCCGTCGCCCGCGACTTCCGTCACGGTTGCCTCACCCGTCACGCCCGCGTCGTCAACTGCCTCGCCTTCTTCGTGCATATTCGGCCCGAACGGGGTACGCTTGCCGTAGCCGTTGGCGCACGTGGTCAGAAGTTCGGATTCCGGATCGGCGACGACANNCCTCGTCGTCGCCGATTAGGTTGATGCCCTTCACGCCGCTCGAATTGCGACCCATCGGCCGCGCGTCCGACTCCTTGAACCGGATAGCCATGCCGTTCTTGGTCGCAAGAACGATTTCGTCGCCCGGCTTTGTAACGACAACATCGACCAGTTCGTCGCCCTCGCGAAGCTTGATCGCAATGATTCCCTTGCTCATGGGCCGCCGATAGGCTTTTAGCTCGGTCTTTTTGACCAGTCCCTTTCGCGTCGCCATGACGAGGAAGTGGCCCGGCTTGTCGAAATCCTTCACCGCGCGGCAGTCCGCGATTTGTTCGCCTTCATCCAGATTCAGCAGGTTGACGATCGCGCGGCCGCGACTGTCGCGGGCCAATTGGGGCAGGCTGTAAACCTTTTGCCAATAGACTTTGCCGTAGTTCGTGAAGAACATCAAATACGCGTGCGTGCTGGCCACGAACAAGTGCGCGATTGGGTCTTCTTCCTCGGCCTTCGCCCCCTTCAGACCCTTCCCGCCGCGCCGCTGCGCGCGGTACGCGCTGGCCGGGGTCCGCTTGATGTAGCCGTTGCTGCTGATCGACACGACCATCGTCTCTTCGGTGATCAAATCCTCGAGGTCGATATCGCCGATCTCCTCGCCGCTGATTTCCGTGCGCCGCGCGTCGCCGTGCTTGCGTTTCAGTTCGCGCAGATCCTCACGGATGATGTCGAGAATGTTCCGCCGGTCCGAGAGAATGCGAAGATACTCGGTGATCTGTTCGAGCAACTCGCGATGCTCGTTGCCGAGCTTCTCCTGCTCGAGGTTGACCAACTGGCCCAGCGTCATCCGCAAAATCGCGTCGGCCTGCACGGGCGTGAGCGTGTAGTTCTCTCGCATGCCCCGCTCTTCCTCGAAAATCGCGAACCCTTCGTCGCCCAACGCGCGGCGCAGCATGGCGCCGGGACACTCGATCTCCATGAGACGGGTCTTCGCCTCGGCTTGGGTCTTTGACGCACGAATGACGCGAATCACCTCGTCGATGTTGGCATGGGCCAACAAGAGGCCCTCGACCGTGTGCTTGCGCTGGCGGGCGCGCGCCAGAAGGAACTGCGTCCGCCGCCGAATCACCGTGACGCGATGACGAATAAACTCCTCGAGCAGTTCCTTGAGCGAAAGCACGCGAGGCTTGCCGTCGACCAACGCCAAAAGGATAATCGAGTAACTGTCTTGCAGCGGGGTGAATTGATAGAGTTGGTTGAGCACCACGTCGGGATCCGCGTCGCGCTTCAGCTCGAGAATGAGCCGGACGGGCTCTTTCAGGTCGCTCTCGTTGCGGATCGATGCAATCCCCTCGATCTTACCGTCGCGGACCGTGTCGGCGATCCGCTCCTCGACCCGGTCGCGCGCCTGCTGATACGGTATCTCCGTGACGACGATGCGGTTGCGCTTGTTCGCGCCGGTCTCGATGCGCGCCCGCGCTCGCACGACGATCGTGCTCCGGCCCGTGTGATAGCCTCGCCGAATGCCGTTCCGGCCGCACACGATTCCGCCCGTGGGAAAGTCGGGGCCCGGGCAGATTTCCATCAACTCGTCGATCGAGACTTCCGGCTCGTCGATCACCCGGATCAACGCATCGCAAATCTCGCTCAGATTGTGCGGCGGAACCGAGGTGGCCATCCCCACGGCGATGCCGTTCGCCCCGTTGACCAAGAGGTTGGGGAACTTCGACGGCAAGACGCTCGGCTCGGTTCGTCGCTCGTCGTAGGTCGGAATATAGTCCACCGTGTCGAGCTTCAGATCTTCGAGCATCAACGCCGCGGTCGCCGACATGCGAGCTTCGGTGTACCGCATGGCGGCGGCGGGTAATCCGGCAATCGACCCAAAGTTACCCTGCTTGTCGACCAGCACGCTCCGCATGTTCCACTCTTGGGCCATGCGAACCAGCGTCGGATAAATGACGCTCTCGCCGTGCGGGTGGTAATTGCCGCTCGTGTCGCCCGAAATCTTCGCGCATTTGATGCGGCCCGCGCCCGGCGTCAGATTCAAGTCGTTCATCGCAACCAGGATGCGACGCTGGGACGGCTTCAAGCCGTCGCGGACGTCGGGCAAGGCGCGCGACACAATCACGCTCATCGCGTAA
>DOEZ01000128.1 GCA_003532715.1 Planctomycetaceae bacterium | reverse complement strand
GGATCAATAGAATCGAGAGGAAGACGCGCACAGTGACATTTCCCGAGCGTGTCGCGCTCGGGTCGACCGGAGAGAACGGGCCGGAGCCTTCGTGGTCGCCTTCGATCCGTGGCGTAATACTCCTTCATCGAATCTCTTCGGCCGATCGCTCGGTGGTAATTGAGAATCGCGCCGCGCGCGGGGAGCGTTTGCCCGACTGTCACGATGCACAAATCCGGCAGGGCGGACCCGAAGCGAAAGAACCCGCCTCAGTCGTCCTCGTCGATCAGGCGGGCTCGGCGGATCTCGGTCGATGAGACATCCTCGCGAAAAACTTCCTCGCCGATGCCGTCACAGAGCGAACGCAACGGGTCGGGCAGGTCGAGCTGGTGCAGTCCGACGAATCCCGGCCCCATGTTCCGGCCGAAAACCAGAAACCGGCACCCGCGCGCCGCGATCTTCAACAAGGCCGCGCGGCAGGCCGCCTGGTCGTTGCCGTAATACCGAGGATCCGCGATGCGCCGAAGCGTATCAATGCCGACCACGAACGTTGTGCCGGGCAGCAACTTGGCCTTCTCGACGAATGTCGGAGCCCTCGTCAGCCAAACGACACGGTCCGGCCCAAACTGGTCGATCCGACGTTTCATCTCCTGGTAGTCGATCGGCGGTTTGTCGGGATTGAGAATCGTGATTTCAAATTCGACCGGTCTGCCAAGCCGCTCCTCGGCTAGTTGCGCCATGCGGCGATGACCCTCGTGCATCGGATGAAACGCGCCCGAGAAGAGGATTCGCCCTTCACTCGCGTCATCCGTGCCGCGCGGCCCGATACGCACAATTTCGCTCTTGCCCAATAGCAACTCCTGCCAAGCCGGTGGAGCAATGGTCTGCGAACGTTCGAGCTGTTCATCGTCGAGCAGATCGAGTTCCAGTGACGGTTCAAGGCCGCATGCCTCGGCGGTCGCGTTCAGAACCATCCGCGAAATCAATCGTTCTTCTTCCGCGCGGGTGCGTCCCCCCTTCTGCAGCACGAGCGACCGAACGGCGGTGAACGAAGTCGTTTGAATTGCCACGTGGGCGCGGTGGTCCCCACGCTTCGGCCGGTTGGTCGCCAGGCTGGCCGTACACGCCACGCCCGCCAGGGGAACGTCGGTCTCTTCAAGTTCCAAGGCGCGAAGAAAACCCATCATCGCCATGCGCCGCGCCGTGTCGGCCGAACAGAATTGGTCGGGATAGCCGCCGAGCCATAAAACGAGCGACCGATGGGAATAAGGCACGATCGCCTCGAGCAGGGTCCGCGACGCGCCAGGCACCTCGGTCAGGGCCGAAACCGCACGAGCACCCCCTCCACTAAGGGAGAGGACAATCCGCCCGGCACAGTGGTGAATCTGGGCAACGAGTTCTTCGATCGCGGAAATCATTTCGGCAAGGTCACCTTCCAGGAAAAAACCCAAATGTAGCACAACCGCCCTCGGTTGTGTGGAATCCCAAGCACGCCCGAGGCTGGCCATGCCACAAAGAGTCGAAGCATCTCCAACCAGGATATAACAGCCGTAAGTTTATCGGCCGGGCAGCCAATGGCCAAGCGGTAATCTACCAGCACCCGCCCAAAGAGGGCCTCCGAAAAGGGCTCACGGAAAAAAACGGAATTCCGCCAAGATCGGTCACGGAGCCGCGAATAGCCTTCGTAGAGCCGTGCTTAGCGGCGTTTCTTGGTCGAACCTGGTACAAAGTGAGGAGTTGGAGTCATGATCAAACGAGCCCTGTTGATCGGCGGCGGTACCGCCGCCCTGGTCGGCGTCTGCTTCGGCGGCACCGCCATCAGTTACTTCCGCACGTCGGCGAATTATGTGTCCGAGTCCGTGCAAAACGCCGTGCCGATCGAGTTTCAGATCGATCGAGCAAGGCAGATGATCACGGACCTCGAACCGCAGGTCCGCCGAAATCGACACGTTATCGCCAAGGAAGAGGCGGAACTCGAGCATCTGGGCAAGCGAATCGAATCGGCCGACGTCCGCGCCGAAAAGGACAAGGAAAACCTGCTGCGGCTCAATGCCGACCTGACCTCGGGCAATGATGTCTTCCGTTATGCCGGTCGAAGCTACTCGCACGATCAGGTCAAAGCCGATCTAGCGAATCGCTTCAAGCGGTATAAGACGAGCGAATCGACGATCGAAAGCCTTCAGAGGGTGTACGACGCCCGTTCGCGCGGCCTGGAAGCGGCCCGCGAGAAGCTCGAAGGTCTGATCGCCGCCCAACGCCAATTGGTCGTCGAAGTCGAGAACCTCGAAGCCCAGCGCCAGATGGTCGACGCAGCCAAGACGTCGGCGAACTACCAGTTCGACGACAGCAAGCTCGGCCGGGTCAAGGAACTGATTGCCGATCTGCAAATCCGCCTCGACACTGAGCGGAAGATGGTCGACGCCGAAGTCTACACGCCGGGCGAAATCCCGCTCGACGAAGTCGCTCCCGAAGACATCGTCGACCAGGTAACCGAGTATTTTGGCACGGGCAAGCCAAAGCCGGCCGCCCTGGTCCAACAGTAACGCGGCCCCTGGTTTCCCATTGCTCGGTGTGTCACAATGATTCGATGGACCAACGACGCTCCGCTCTCGGCACGCCCTTCGGACCATGGTCGCGCGAGTGACCATCGTCACGTGGGCGTGCCCTGGTTCGGCGCGAGCCGCCGGGTTGGCCGAGAAAGCAAACAGAAGACCCCGAGAGAGGATCGTCTTGCGATGTGTCAGCTCGATCGATTCATGTTGTGGGTCGACGCCGTCGGCGGCTACTGGGTCTGCCTGAACAATGAAATCCTGTTGGGCCAGCCGATCGACCGCGCCGGCGTCGACGTGCCGATCTTGGGCGATCTTTCGCACGCCCATGCAAGAGTCCGCCGCGACGGTGAGGGATACCTGATCGAAGCGATTCGCGAAGTTCGTATTGACGGCCGCAAAGTGGCCGGCGCGTCGCCGCTGATCGACGGGAGCCTCGTGCAATTGGGACCCAACGTGAAACTGAGATTTCGCCGTCCGCATCCATTGAGCGCGACGGCCCGGCTCGACTTCGCCAGTTCGCACCGAACGCAGCCTTCGGCCGACGCTGTTATCCTCATGGCCGATACGTGCATTTTGGGCCCCAAGCCCACCAGCCACGTCGTCTGCCGAAAATGGCCCGGCGAGGTTGTACTGTACCGGCACGACGATAAGCTATTCTGCCGTGGGCCGGGCGTGTTGGAAATCGACGGCCGGCAATACGCCCAAAAAGGCCCAATCAGCCGCGATTCGCGGATTTCGGGCGAGCATTTCGCAATCTGCCTGGAGAAGGTTTAGTCGAGAGATGGTAGAATGAGAGCGACCCAAGGGAGACAGTCCCATTTTCGCGGCACGAACGCGTTTGGACAACACAACGTTCGCGGAGCCGCGAAGAGTGTGACACTCCCTCGCGAGCCGCGGCACTAACAGGGCACAAAACCATGAATGTCCCACGCACGCAAGCAAGTGAACCCGGGCCGGCAGCCGCGCAAGCCAAGCGGTTTACCTATCCCGGCGGATCGAAGCCACTGGACGGCTTCACGATCAAACGAGGCGTCGGCCACGGCGGCTTCGGCGAGGTCTACTACGCCACGAGCGACGCGGGCAAGGAAGTCGCCCTGAAACTCATCCGCCGCAGTCTCGAAGTCGAGCTGCGCGGCATCAAGCAGTGTCTGAATCTCAAACATCAAAACCTGCTGGGCGTCTTCGACATCAAGGAAGACGACCGGGGCGATCATTGGGTCATCATGGAATACGTTGCCGGCGATTGCCTCGACGAAGTCATCGCGCGGCATCCCGACGGAATGCCGGCCCACGAGGCGCTCGCGTGGCTTTCGGGCATTGCGGCCGGTGTCGGCTATCTGCACGACCACGGAATCGTCCACCGCGACCTGAAGCCGGGCAACATCTTTTCGGAGGAAGGGCACGTCAAGATCGGCGACTACGGCCTGTCGAAGTTTGTCTCGTGTAGCCGCCGTAGCGGCCACACCGAAAGCGTCGGCACGGTCCACTACATGGCGCCCGAAGTCGCCAACGGACGCTACGGCAAGGAGATCGACGTCTACGCCATGGGCATCGTTCTTTACGAGATGCTCACCGGCCGATTGCCGTTCGAGGGCGAGAGCGTCGGCGAAGTGCTCATGAAGCACCTAACCGCCAAGCCCGACGTGTCGATGCTCGAAGAACCGTTTCGCGGCGTCGTCGCCCGTGCGTTGGAGAAGGATCCGGCGAAGCGTTTTTCGTCGGTCGAGGAAATGCTCGCGAGCCTGCCCATCGATAGGTCGTCCGGCGTGCTCCCTCACGCCCGGGTTACCCAAGCCGCCGACGGCGCGAACGGATCGAACGGCGCTGCGCACACCTGGCAGGCCGCAGCCTGCGCGGCCGAGGTTCGTCCCACGGCCGACGACGAGCCGATCCTCCGCGAGTTGCGAAAGGCCCTGCAAAGCGTTCGAGAGTGGTGTCGCGATTCGAGCCCGGGGGTCCACGTCGCCAAGGTCGCCCTGGTCGCGCTGGTCGTCGTCATGACGGCCAGCTACTGGCTCCCGCTGGCGGTTCCCGCCCTGTTTTTCTACGCCGTTTATCGGATCATTCGGGCGATTGTGTATCCGGGCGGTTCGCCCGCCTGTCCAAGAAGCACTGGCGCGGCGCCCGTGGCACCCAGGGATGTGACACGCGGAGGTGTTGCGTCCAACGGTGCATCCCGTGAGGAGGCACGCGGTCGGCGGCACTACCGCCAGCCCCGTCCCTACGAACCGCCGACCCCGGCGCTGATCGTCAAATCGGGCCGCGAGCGGGTCGCCGATTTGCTCGGCTCGATGCTCCTTGCCGCCGTGGTGTCGATCGTCATGACGCTCGCGATCGCCGCCGCGACGCCGGCGCTCGGGTGGCAAGTCGCACCGGAAGTCTTTGCCTACATTCTTCTGGCGAGTATCGCCGGTTCGTGGTTCGTCCTGGTCCCGTCGAAGTTCTGGGAAGGCACTCGCGGCGATTCCCTGCTCCGCCGATTGGTGATGATGGCCATGGGCGTCACTCTGGGCGTTTTCGCCTGGGGCGCGATGCAATGGCTGGCCGTCGACCCGCAAGATCTCGATCGTTTTCCCGAAGACCATTACGCACTGTTCCGTCATGCGCGCGGCGCGGGCCAGTGGCCGCTGTCGATTTGTCTTGTCGCGTTCGGCACGCTGATGCTGATTGTACGATGGTGGCTTCAGGCCGACCCGCTGCGGCGACTTCGCGTGAGCCTCTGGCCCACGGCCTACAGCATGATCGCCGCGACACTCGTGGCGATGGTCTGGCACGCCCACGGCTGGGCCCTGGTCGCCGTCGCCGGAATCATGTCGCTCTCGATCCAAGTGGCAAGCCCCTGGCTCGACCCACGCCCGCGCCAGCCGAAATTGAAAGCATAGGAGGCAGAGATGCTGCAAACACCATTCGGTATGCCCGGTTGGATTGAACTATTGATTATTCTCCTCATGCTCGGTCTGCCTATCGCCGTCGGGCTACTTGTGATTTTCGTGCTGAGTCCGAAGTCACGAAAACTTATTTTGGCAACTTTCGGCGTGCTGTTGGCGATGCCGGTCGGCGCGGTCCTGTTGATAGCGTTGTTGCGAGCCTTGCCTCTCGCCGGACACCCGAGCACGTGGTTCATTCTTGTCCTATTTGCCCTGGCGGGGCTCGCCATCTTCGGCCTCATCGCGTTGATCGTGAACCCAAAGACGCGACCCTGGGGGATCGGACTGGCGATCGTCGGACCTATTGTCCTGGTGCCTCTTTTAGGGGCTTTTCTTCTGATGCCCGTTCGGACGGTTCAACGAGATTTCAACGGATATCCAAGCATTGAACGAATCGACAAGAACTATCCGCCAATTGTGTTAGTTGAATCGGATGCCAACATTTACCCAACGCCCATCATCGCCCCGCCCCCGTCCCAAAATGAGCCGTCAACAGGGGCTATCAATGCAGCCGTGGCTCGGGCCATGGCGGACGCAATCAACGAGAGGCGTTGGCCGAGTCTAGACCCGGTGAAAGAGACCGTTGCCGAGGCGCAAGCCGCGCTGGCCAACGCCGTCGAGGAAGCAAACGCGGCAACGGCCGCCGACGGAACCCATTCACACGACCCGGGGCACGACCCGGAACGGACCTATAAGGAACTCAATGAACAGGCGGGTCTGGCCCAGGCAGCCGAGGAGCGTGCCAGAAACAAGCGGAGTGGCACGGCCACCTCGAAGCCAGGGACGGAGGTCGTTAAGCCAACGTCGTCCGACGAGGTGGCGGCGGNNTGGTTGGCCCATACGAAACGCGGCTCGACTGCGACCGTCAACTGCCCGAGCGGCTCCGGGCGGCCGCCGATGATTATGTCGATCGCTACCTCGGGCCCGAGGCGAAGGGCCGTGTTCGACTTCCGGTCGATTATCTCGACGAGAAAGTCGTCGGCGAAACGTGGGAAGAAACTCGCCACTATTCGGTCGGCCCGATGACCCACCTGCACGTGCTGCTCGAATTCGATCGCAAGACGAACGACCTGATCAAGCAACAATGGCGCGACGCACAAGCCCGCGAGCGAATCATCCAAGCCGGAACGGCCCTCGGCGGCGTCCTGTCGGTACTACTCGTCGCCTTCGGCCTTCTCAGATTCGACCTGGCCACGGCCGGGGCGTATCGAAAACACATGACGATTGGGGCGATACTCTTGCTGCTCGCGCTGGTCGTCGGCTGGGCCGGGTTTGTCGCACGTTTCGACGTGCGGTCAAGCGACGGCATGGCGGAACAGTCCACGCGGTCGGTGTCTGTCGATTGGCAGGCAACGCATGCGTCGGACGGCGCCCATGCGGCAGACTCCGACCATGTCGGGCCGCCTACCAGCCAATACTCTTCGGAGTCTGCGAACTCCGAACGTGCTGCTGCCGTCGCCGCCGGGCCGGTCACAATTCACTCTTCCCGCATGAGAGTGTTCAATGCGGTGATCTTCCTCCCGCTCGGCTGCCTGGCGATCCTCCTCGTCGCTTTTCGAAAAACCCGCCTATTCGGCGTCGGCCTGCTGCTACTGGCGGCACTTGCCATGGGCACCCTTGTCATGGTAGCATGAAAGGGTGGCAAGGGTTGGCGAGGACGTGAGTCCTGCCGATCGTTTCGCGGATACGCTACTTTCGCGGAGCGAAAGGNNCCTAATCCCTAATCCCCAATCCCTCAAGTGCCCGATCCCAGCCAGACCGACGAACTGTTGATCGACCGCATTCGTGCGAGCGAGTCGGACGCATGGACCGAGCTGATCGCGCGGTTCGAGGGACGGTTGTTGGCGTTCGTTCGCAGCCGGGCGAACAGTCGCCAGGCCGCCGAGGACATCGTTCAAGAGACGTTCATCGGCTTTCTGACGAGCCTGCCGAACTACGACACGCGACGATCGCTCGAGAGCTACCTGTTTTCGATCGCCGCCCACAAACTGACCGACCACCTGCGTCGCGAGGGCCGGCGGCCGACCATTCCGCTGCTGAGCAACTCGACCGGCAGTGGCACGACGTGGGATCAGCCTGGCGGCGCGCGGCCGGCCAGCAGCATCCTGCGGAGCGACGNNGGTCCAAGCTCAAGTGCATCGAACTGTTGATGCTTCGCGGCTGGGCCAACAAGGACGTGGCCGAAGAGCTGAACCTGACCGAGCAGGCCGTGGCCAATCACAAGCATCAGTTCCTCGCCGGCCTGCGCGGCTCGATCCGCAAACAAGAACTGCCCGAGGAAGTGTTTCCCGAGTTGTATCAGAGCGAAACCTGACCTTTTTTGAAACCGCGGATGAACGCAAATGAACGCAGATGCGTCTTTTTCACCACGAAGGATACGAAGAGCACGAAGGAACTACGAGAAGATGGGAGGAAGAAGTTTTAGTACGGCTGCTTGCATTCTTCTTGCTCGTGGCAAGTCTGTCTCGCTCTCGCGTTCTTCGTTGCATCAGCGTTCATCAGCGTTCATCCGCGGTTCCCTCTATTTGTAGCATCACCGATCATGACCAAGCCGCCTCGCCAAAGTGAACTCGAAGCCTATCTCGACGAAGCCTTGCCTTCCGGCGAGATGGCGAGGGTCGAACATGCGCTTCGCGGGCATCCCGAGTGCATCGAACAACTGGCCGCGATCAATGCACGCCGCGACGCGGGCGTTCACACACTCGGCGAAATCTGGCGGCGACACCGGCTGAGCTGTCCGACGCGAGCCCAGTTGGGCAGCTATTTGATGGGTGTTTTGCCCGACGACGCAGCCGACCACGTCGCATTTCACGTCAAGGTGGCCGGCTGCAGGCGATGCCAGGCTAGCCTCGAAGACCTACGCCAAAAAGAGGCCGAGTCGCCCGAAGCGGTCGAAATCCGCCGTCGCAAGTATTTTCAATCGAGCGCGGGCTACCTGTAGGGCGGAATTCAATACCACTGATAGGCGTAGCTTCGAAACGCGTCGTACGCCGCTTGGCGATCGGCTTCGCTCGCGAACGTGTTCCAGTCGGCGCGACCGGCGCGGAATTCGCGCAAGGCGCGATGGTCGGCCATCTGATAGGCGGTCCAGCCAAGCCTCGTTTGTTCCTTGACAAGCGCTTCGGCCTCCTGGTCTCGCTGGGCGAGCAACGCCCGAACACCCTCGCGGATGATCGGATCGTCGCACTTCAAAAGGGGACGCAGCGCCAGAATTCCCTCGGCGCTGATCGGGTGTTCGGTGATCTGGACCGACGGTTTCAGGTCGCCCGCCAAAATGCGGCGCGTGTTGTACCGGCAGACGATCGCGTCCAACGGCGTCAGGGCGAACAGGTAGACCGCCACTGCCACCGTGAGCAAGTGGCCTCGCAGCAACCACGCGAAACTCCGGTTCCTCGCGATCTTGCGAAGCACCAGAATGAAACCAACCACCACGGCGGTCATGCCGAAGATTCCGACAATCCTCATGCGGGTCATGCCGTTGAACCCGATGTAGATGCCCAATCGGTTGTAAACGGCCACCGCCAAAATGAAGTTCTGGGCCGACCAGATCCAAGCCAAACGGCGAAGCTGCGCGACTCGGGGATCGCGGATCGTCTGCCCGCCGAAAATGAATGAGAGCATGGCCGTGGCCAGCGCCAGGGCGAATGTCAGCCACGCGGCGCCTTCGTGGGCATAGCCCGAGTAGTAGAACCCCGGCGGGAAGACGTGGAACCACAGGGTGTTGAACTCGAAGATGAGATAGACGGCGAAAAGGACAATGACGGTGGCCAATGTATTGCGATAGGCCGCGTAAAACGGTGCCGGCTCCGCGGCACCGGCCGGAATCGTGTCTTCGAACGGTTCGTGATCGGGCGTGACAAGCCGGCCGATCGACGGCCGCAGCAAACCGAGGCTGACCCAGAACACCACGGCCCAGAAAACGACCTCACCCATCGAGAAGGTCGCGAGCCATTCGTGCAAATGCGTGAAGACGATTTCCAGGTTTTCCGAGACGTAGCCCAAGACGTCGGGATTGGCGACGACGAAAATCATCCCGAAGACCAGGAAGGCGACCACCGGCATCGCAACGTTAAGCCATTGCCCGCCCGTCTTCGCCGCGCCGGGCCCCAAGTACTTCCGACCGTAGACCTCGACGCGTTCGAGCCCCGACCAGACGGTTCGCGTGGCGAATTCGAGAACCGCCAACACATACGGCGATCGGCCCGACAGGGCCAGCGCCGTCGCCAGCAGCAGCGCAAAGCCGATTCCCACGAGCAGCCACGAGCCATGCCAAAGCAGCTTGGCCGACAGTGTCAGGAGCATGAACCCGACTATCCGGAAGGCCCAGCCGAAATGTGGCCGGTGCGAACCGAATACGAACAACGCCGGCGCGACCAAGAACAGCAGCGCGTAGCCGGCAAAGCCGTTCCCCCGATAGACGGTCAAATCGCTCAAGACGACCAGCGCAACGACGGCGATCAGTTCGCGCCAACCGGGCGGGGGCAGGTCGCGATCGTCGCGAGGCAAGGGCGGTGGACAATAGCCGCCGCTGACTCCGCCAAACGGCGGTCGCTCGACCGGCACCGCCTCCGGCACGATCGAAGCCATCAAGGGTTCTTCCGACCGATCGGCCTCGGGCCGTAGGGGCGGCGCGTCGCCGGGCAATGCACCCGACGATTCGGGACGATGCTCTGACGGATTCTCGCTCATACCAGATTCTCCTGCCAAATCCCGCGATTTTCCGTGACGATGCCCCCATTAAACCAGAAAAATCGATTTGTGGTATGCGGAGGAACCGATTTTTTGAGACGGCGAAAGAGAGGCCCACCACACTGGGGGTGCGGTGATGCCGATTCGTCAGGTGGTCCTGGAAGTCATCTCGTTAATGAAATCGATTGTGCGAGTCCCTTTCGGCAAACGGAGCCTATTTGTCGGGATAACGTTCGAGGAGATGTTTCGCGTAGTTCTCGAACGGTTGGCCCTCGACCCACTGGCCCGCCTCGTGCTGGCGAGCCAATTCGACAAACTCGCGGCGAGCGGCAACCGGATCGGCCGGACCGAGGAACTCCTTGCCGTCCTTCTCGGCAAGTTGCTTCATCTTGTCGTAGCACATGAGCCAGACGTTATCCAGCGGCAACCGCTCGCGGCGGACGCGGCGAACCAGCACCGGGTCGTCGGCCACGGCATCCATCGCCTTCTCGAAATGACGCGTGGCCGCATTCAGGTCGTCCAGGCCGAGCCAGACCGACGGGTCGGGCATGAAACATCGCAGATACACCCCGCTCCGCTCGCCCGCGTCGTTGATCGTGTTCAAATAGGCCAACAAGTGGGGTGCCGCCGCGCCGTAGTAGCCCTCGAGGAATTCGGCGATCAGTTGGTTCTCGTCGCGGTCGGGATTCCACATCAGATGCGCCAACAGCCACGCTCGAAGCCGCACGAAATCGCCAATGGAACTTCCGTAGTCGCCCTGCTCGAACAGTCCGACCACGCCGCGGCCGACGAAGTAGCGGATGTTCGGCGCGAGCACGCGCAAGTTCGGGTGTGGCAAGATGTATCCCTGGAAATTCGTCACGTAGTCCCACACGTACAACCGCGGCGCAACCCGACTCCACCCTTCGATATCGCGGCGAAAAGCCTCGTTTTGCGGCCCGTCGGCCAACGGCTGAACGAACGAACACTCGATCGAGCAAAGCCGGACCACGACGTTCTCTCGCGGCCTTGCGAGACGCGGCGGAGTCCGCGTGTATTGATACGCCAGCGTTTCGACCAGGACTTCGGGATGCGTTTTTTCAATCTCGGCGGCCACCGAGTTGACAAACCGCAACATCAGCCCCGCGGGCGACCCCTCCTCCTGCTCGACCGCCTTGCATTTGTCGCACTGGCAGTTGTTAAAACAGTCGTTCTGACTAATCGAGATGATGCGGGCGTTCGGTGTCTGTTTTAACAGCGCCAAGGCGTTTCGCGTGAATTCTTCGCGCATGGAGTCGTTGGTCAAGCAGAGTTGCGCCCAGGAAGAAATGCGTTTGCCGTCGATCAGACTATACCACTCGGGATGTTCGGCGAAGTACTTGTCGGGCGGCAGAAGAGGGTAGAACGTGTGGACGAAGCCGGCAAACGGCTCGTGACTGCCGTACTCGGGAGGAATTTGGGCGAAATGCCCGTTGAGTTTGCAGCGAGACGCGAATACGCCGTCGGAGACGTCGCCATTGTGGAAGGCGCGGTAGAAAGCCTCTCGACTCTTGACCTTCGGTGAATAGACGATGTCCAACGCGGGGATCTCGAGCGTCGGCTTCTTCGGCACGAATCGCTCCTCGGCCGTCCACCAACGACAACCGATCGTGTCCTCCAGAAACGTGTAGACCGCATAGAGCGTCCCTCGTCGCGGATGACCGGTCAATACGAGTTGGTCGCCAACCGTTCGCACCACGATCCCGTCGGGCCCCAGACCCTTAAGATCCACCTCCGGCAGAAGCCGCCTTGCACGCTCGGCCGCGCCGATGAGAATGGCCCGCCGATCGGGCGCTGCCTGGTTCTCCGGCACGATTTCGAGCTTTGCACCGGTGACTTGTTCGAGATGGTCGCGCAATTCGCCGGCCGCGGTGGCCTCCACCTCGGTCGGCTTGTCGGGCAAGACAATCACGTAGTCCGATTGGCCGTCGCGGGCGAGCGTGAATTGAGCGTTCGCGACAGGCAAGAACCACACAAGCACGCCGGAGATGAACACGTACGCGAGACATCGCATGGCAGGCTCCCAAATTTGGAGGGAAAGGGCGGCACGAGGCCGCACAATGGGGAGGGGTGGAGGTGACCGTTCACGGGCCGCCAAAGTCGCCTTTCGCTCCGCGAAAGTAGCGATCGATGAGCGGGGCCACGTCGCCGGTAAACCGGCAACGACCCGCGAACGGTTACGGAGTTGGAGGCCCTCCAGGCCGCCACCAGTGTAGCAGACTCCCAACCGACGGGCAAGGAAAATCGTGGTTTGTGTGTGACCAGACTGTAGGGTGGGGCGATTGCAGCGAG
>DOEZ01000352.1 GCA_003532715.1 Planctomycetaceae bacterium | reverse complement strand
GAACCGGCGGCACGGCGACCCCTGGACGGTCGGGGAGGGTGTTTTCGTTCTAACGCCCCAAGAGGTCGAGTCACTCGGACTGTCGGATGGCGAAAGACGAATCCTTCGGCCCTACCACCGACCGTGCGAGATCGGACGGTACTACCTGGCCGAGCGGCCTTCGCGCTGGTTGATCCATTCGACGGCCGAAACGTGTCCCGACGTTTCAGCCTTTCCGGCGATCGAACGCCACCTGGCCCGATTTCGTCCGATTCTCGAAGCACGGCGCGAAACTCGCGAGGGGCGTCGTCCCTGGTGGCAACTCCACTGGCCACGCGACGAGGCGCTTTGGACGGCCGACAAGGTACTCTCGGTCCAGATGGCTCGACGGCCCGCGTTCGCGGCGGCAACCCGGCCCGTCCATGTCAACTTCAGCGTCAACGTCTTCGTGCCCGACGCGAGGACGCGCGAGCATCTTCTCTATCTGACCGCGGTGTTGAACAGCGAGCCGCTGTGGCGATGGTTCGACCGCCACGCGAAGCGCCGCGGCGTGGGGCTGGAGATCAACGGACAAGTGCTCGCGCGGGCGCCCATCCGGCGAATCGACTTCGCCGACGCCGGCGAACGGCGATGGCACGACGAACTGGTCGACCTAGCCCGCCGGATGCACCGACCGACGGTTCACGCGAACGAAGAGGATCGTCGAGGCGAAGAGGCATGCATTGACGAAATCGACCGCCGCATCGACCAACTGGCGTGTCGGTTGTACGGGCTGCCGGACGCTAGTCCCACCACCACTGACCTTCGGCCAGCTTGGGCACGACCTGCTGTCGGACCTTTTCCACCCGATCGGCCTTGTCAGTGATCACGTTTTCCGAGTCGAGCGCCATGTTCGGTTCGATGCGAACGCCGCCGCCGACCGGCGTAACAAGTTGTCCGCCCTTCCAATGCGCCGTGACGGCCGTATCGACCATTTTCGGAGCCGGATAGGTTTCGACTTTGAAGACCTCTTCGCGGCCAAGAATGCCCAAGTCCCAGCCGGCCCGCTCGTAGTAGTCTTCCTGTTGGATCAGGGCCGCGACGACGGCCAAGTCGATCAGATTGCGAAGCTCGGCGAACACGGGCGAGCGAGCGGCCAGCATCGAGTAGTTCTGCGTGAACGAGTTGACGAACGACTGGCTGGCCCGATTGCCCCGGGCCGCCTTGTGCCGCGCGCCGTCGCTGCCGACCACCTCGTCCTCGCCGACCAGTTTGACGCCGTCGCCGACCAGTTCAGCGGCCAAGCCGTCGTCGGTCACGCGAACGCACTGGTAGTCGGGCACGAAATACCATCGCTGCATGGCGTTGCCCGCAATGTCCGAAGCCCGGGCGCGTTCCACGTAGCTCGCCAGGCGAACCGGCGGCCGTTCCATGCCGATGCCGATCAGTTTCATTCGGTAGTCGGCCTCGACCAGAACCTGGGCGAAATGGGTCTCGGGCGAAATACCGGTGATCGTCACGTCATGCCGTCCGAGACTCTGTCGCGTGCCTTCGAGAATCGCTTCGGTCGGAATGTTGGGATTCGCGCTATACTGCCGCGAGAGCTGCGCGTGGAATTGCTGGAACCGCACCAGACCTTCGGCGGTCGGGTCGATCGAACAGGCAATCAGTTGGGTCTCCTTGCCGGCTGGCGGAAACGCGCGAAGCGCCACGACCAGGTCCTGCAGTTGGAGCGTCGGCCGACCATTGTGGATGCCCACCACGCGGTCCGTCGGATCGACCACCCAACCCTCGGCCGGACCGGCCACGACAATGTCGCCCGATTCCGGATAGAAGAAAATGTATTGCACACGTTGGAGACCGGCCAGGTAACGCATGGTGTCGGTCGGAACGGCCTGGTTCCGCATGAGTTCCCGTTCAAGCCGGGTGAGTGAAACCTTGCGGAGCTTGCTGCGAGCCGCCACATCCGGATCGAGCGACGCCCGCGCGGCTTCAATGCGCTGGCGTCGGAGCAATCCGCTCGGGTCGGCGATCACTCGCTTGCGCAAAACGCCTTCGGCGTCGACCATCACGCCCGCCAAGGCCGGCGTCGAGGTGTCGTCGTCATCGTCCTGGGCCGTGGCTCGCGACACGACTCCCATGGCGACGACGAGAAGCAGCAGCGTGAAGAGAGTCCGATAGCCAAGCATGTGCCGAAGCATGAGCAACTTCTCCAATAGGTTCCGGTGACACTCCCACCCGACGGATGACGGCCGTCGAGTGGGAGCGCAAAGTAGGTAATGGAAGTCGGCCGCAGTGCGAGCAGAATCCGGCTCGCACAAGAGTGGCCGCAATATGAATTCTAATTAGGCAAACTGGGTAACGCAAATGGTTCCTCGGCAACCAGTTGCAGTTTTTCGAGCACGTAGGCGGTACGATCGGGCCGGGCAGGTCGCCTCGATCGACACTAAACCCATGAAATCCAATGGGTTAGGTCATTACAGACCAGTTTTGTATCATGGTCGAGGCGCGTCGGTCGCCCGGTTCGTTCTGACACGGTCCGCCCAAGTCTGCCGATTCTTCGGGGTTCTGGCGGCCACCAGGCGGTGTCGCACTAGCCCAGATTATCGGCGAGCCTGCCATTTCGACGCGGTGTGCGAAACACGAGCCCGA
>DOEZ01000351.1 GCA_003532715.1 Planctomycetaceae bacterium | reverse complement strand
GCTACGACATGGTCGAGACCCTATCCGTGCAAAGCACCGCTTCACGTCAAACAAGCGTCTTTCCGCAACCGATAACGGGTCAGAATTTTTTTGTCGGGAACGACCGGAGGTCGGGAGTCTTGGGGTGAATGCAATGCCAAATAGTCTCGACCATTGTGGGGGAGTGTGTTATTGGTCCGGCTGACTATTCCTCCTTGCCCAAGTCCTTTCCCAATTCGGCCTCGATCTGATCCACGGTTGGCAGAGCCGATTGCAGGTTCTTCGGCAACGAGCGGGTCAGTTCGTAGCTGGAAACGCCGATCGGCTTGTCGATGCCGGTCAACGAGTATTCCGCCAGCACATTGTCCTTGGTCTGGCAGAGGATAAGGCCGATTGTGGGAGCGTCTGTTTCGTGCCGGAGTCGATCATTGACCACGTTGCAGTAGAAGTTGAGTTTGCCGGCATACTCCGGCTTGAACGCGCCAACCGTTCTCCAGGGTGGCATTCATGTACCAGATGCGGACTGACTCGTCCTTGACGCGCTGTATAAGCAAGACGTTGTGGACCCAGGGGATTTGGGCAACCGGCGGTTGCCCAGTTCGGGTGCCGGGCAATTTGGCAACCACTGGTTGCCGAATTTGCGGCCCCGAAGGGAACGCATTGGGGTACTCGCGCGCAAACTGTACCATCAGCCTGATGTTCCGCTCCGAGAACCCCTTCACATCGGGCAATTCATTGTGGAGGTCTTTGGCCAAGCGGGGGATGACGCCGGCTCCCCAACCTTCCTGTTGCTGCCGGTGGGCAATGAGGCGGCCGATGTCCCAATACAGGTGGACCAACTCGGCGTTCACGGACAGAACCGCGCGGGTCTGTGCCTCGCGGATGCGCGACTTGACATCGACGAGCAGGTCGCCGTAGTGTCGCAACTGGTTGGGTTTCATGGGTGACCTCTACGCAAAAACACTCGCTAACACTGGGGCAGGTTACCTGACCGCCAGCTACCCCCAGAGTGTAGCCGCTGTCCCCAGTCCTGTTAAGCCGGGTTGCGAACGATCAAGGAACGATCAAAGTATCAGGAAGTCTTGTTTTTGACGGGTCGCGGTGAAAATGGTAACCTCCGGGCATTATGCCACGACGATTGCGAGTTTCCAGCGACGGAAATCACACCTGGTACAGAACCAGTCATTGACTTCGCGACCAACCCCGCGAGGGCGTTCGATGACGAGGGGCGGACGGAGGCTTGCGTTCACGCTTCGCGGGCCCGGTCATTTGCGCATGCGAGTGGGTAATCGGTGAGTTCCCCCTTTGTTTCCCAGCTTCGACCCCTCCGGGGTCGGCGAAGTTCGTGGTTCGCCAACCCCGGGTCGCCGCGCGACCACGGGGCTAATCCGGATTATTCACCACCTTGGTGAGTCGAGCGCGGTGTGCGAAACACGAGCCCGAATCGCAAGCGAGGGTAACCCGTTTCAGGTCCCTCGCTTGCGCTTCGGGCTAGTATGGGCTGGGCTAGCCCCCTACATGCCTCTTCGCCGGAACGGGTTTCTTGGGTCGAACGGCGGGAAGTCGCGGGGATCGGACGGTTCCGGTCCCGTTGCCGGTTCCGTCTCGGTTGGTTCGGGCACATACCAGAACGACCTCCAATAGTCGCGGTCCGTCTGGTACACGTCGATCGGGTCGTCCGGTTTGACGTCGGCGGGCAGGATGCCGAAACGTTTCATTTCGCGCACGTACGCCACGTCGGGACGAAAGCCCGGCATGTCGAAACGTTTCTCTTCCTTGAGTCGCTCGCCGGCCGCTTCCAGAGCGCGCAGGATTCCCCGGTAGCACGGATCGTCGGTGTCGGCAAACACGTCTTCGCCGCACTTGCCGAGCCCGCCGGCCGATTTGGCCAGTGGGGCGCGGAGCAGTTTCGAGCGCGCCGGCCGCGAAAGATTGCAGGTGGTCTCGAAATCCAAGAGAGGCTTGCTTCTCGATCGCTGCCTGGGGTTTGTCACGTGGCAGCCGCCGCACCGCTCCACGAGCATTCGAATGGGAAAACGGACTCGCACCATTCCGGCGCCGAGCGCGGCATAGGTGCCGGGATACGTCGCGCTGGCGTCGATCCACAAGCGGATCGTCTTTCGCTCCAACTCCGAAAGCTTCACGTCATAATGGCGGCCGTCGATGAACTCCATCAGACGGCTCGCCGACGAGCCGATCGAGCGAGGCTCGCGATTCGAATAGGGAAGATTCCGACCGTCGGAAACCATCCCCCGCTGAAACAGGGTCAAATAGCTTATCGAATAGTTGGGCGTGCGGTCGCCGCCGAGGTCCACTCCGCTTTCGTTCTCGGCCGAATCGTGGCATCCGACGCAGTGCTTGTCCAAAATCGGCTGGATGTCGCGCGGGTAGTCGAACACGTTCGGCACGTCGTCGATCGGGGTGATTCGCCGGGGCCGGTGATCGAGCGCCGACATCGAAACCGTCGTGGGCGCGGTCATCGCGCGCGATTCGTGGCATCCCACGCAACCGGTCAGCTCTCCCGGTTGCAGCGTCAGAAAGCTCTGCATGCGCTTGACCGACATGTCGTTTTTGTCGAGCGCCACGAAGTAGAGCGACCGCATCGCCGGAAGTTCCATGAACGCCGAACCATCCTCCTCGACGGGAACGGTGCCCAGAACGCGCGACAGCGTGAAGGAGCCGCCCGCCGGNNCCCGAGTAGTGGACCGGCTCGGGCAGGACTTCGAGAACGAGGAGCTTCTTGATGTCGCCCCGTTCGACGCCGGCCATGTTTCGGCCCGTGTAGACGTCGGCAAGAAACAACTGCCCCGTCGCCTTGGTCATGTCGATTTGGGGAGAGAGAATCGGCTCGCGGGGGCGTCGGCGGAGGGC
>DOEZ01000607.1:1460-6687 GCA_003532715.1 Planctomycetaceae bacterium | reverse complement strand
ATAAATGGTTGATTCTCGCGAGAAGGGAGCTGGGTCGTCATGAAGAAGAGAAGTTTGTTTCTGGTGTTGATTGCCGCGATTCTGGTGTTGCCGGTCGGGTGCGGTAGGTCGACGACCGTGCCGACGCCGGAGGGCGGCGAGGTGACCGTGAAGGAGAAGGGGGACGAGGTTGACATGACCGTGACCGGTCCCGACGGCCAGACCCTGAATTTGAAGAGCGACGAATCGGGGGTCGCATTGCCCGACGATTTTCCAAAGGACGTGCCCCTTCTTCCTGGCGCGAAACCGACGGGAGTCGTGACGATGGGCGACGCGACAACCGTCACGTTCGAGACGGACAAGAAGGTGGCCGATGTGGCCGTTTACTACGAAAAGGTCCTCGCGACGCACGGATGGAGAATCGAAATCTCGATGGCAGTGACAGACGGGACGATGGTGGCGGGGACCAAGGAGAAACGGGCCGTTCAGGTAATGGCCACCAAACGCGACACGGGTGCCGCCGTCACTTTGAGCGTGTCGCAAGCTCCGTAGCGGGTCAGGCCCAATCGAGGCCCGTCTCGCGGCGCACTCGCGTTTCGAAATCGCCCAACAACCCGCCGATCAGATCCCAGCCATTGGCGCGTCGGAGTTCGATGTCGCCTTGGCGGTTGACGCGGACCACGCTTTCGTCCACCACGCCGACCCGGGCAAGCTCCTCCGGATCGGGGCCCTCTTCCTTGACCAACTCAAGCAGGGTCTTTCCCGACATTTCGATGAATTGCATGGCGAGTCTCTCGTGAGGGAACGAGGTGGTTCGTGCTTGTCCAACGTCCGATTCCGATGACCCCATCGTACCACGCGACAATGGGGGGTGTCAACTGCCCGTCGCGGTACGCACGGCCTCGCAGAGCGTCAGCATGGCCGGCACGTCGAGTTCCTCGGCACGGCTGTCGGGCCGGAGGCTCAATCGCTCGAGAATGGCATCCACTTCGCTCTTGTCCAATTGATCCTTCACGGCGCTGACGAGGACCGAGCGAAGGAACTTCCGCCGGTGGAAGAACATCGAGCGGACAAACTGATGGAAGTAGGCCCGATCGGCGATCTGGCCTCGCCTCGCGTCGTCGAGTTCGATCTGGACAATGGCCGAATCGACCTTGGGCCTGGGCCAAAAAACCGAAGGGGGCATGACGCGAACGATCTCGACGCGGCACTGGCTTTGCACCCAGATGCTTAACGCCCCGTAGTCCTTCGTGCGCGGCCGCGCCACGATCCGGTCGCCGAGTTCCTTCTGGATGGTGATGGTCATGCTTTTCGGGGGAACGTCGAGCATCAATAAATTGGAGATAATCGGCGTGGCCACGTTGTAGGGCAAATTGGCGACCAGTTTGAACTGCCGGTCGGGGGCGGCGGCGAGATGCGTTTCGATCAGCTCCAGGACTTCCGGATTGAGCCGATTCTTGTTCTTGAGGATGTCGGCGTGCAGCATGACGACGTTCGGCAGGCCGTGAAGCTGCTCGCCGGCCAAGGCGAAGAGCGTCGGGTCGAGTTCGATCGTGATGACCTCGGCCGCCATCGCGGCCATCGGCGAAGTGAGGGAACCCGTGCCCGTGCCCACTTCCAGCACGACGTCGCACGGCTCGATTTGTGCCGTGCGGTAGAGAAGCTCGTGCAAGTTCAAGTCGATCAGGAAGTTCTGCCCAAGCTTCTTCTGGGGATGGATTCCCGCCGCGCGGAATCGGCGCATCAGCGAGGAGAGAGTTCGACCTTCGGCGGCGGGATGGGGCATGGGGGAGGGATTCGGATTTAGGGATTTAGGGATTTAGGGGATTGAGCATCCCACAGTCTGGCTTCGTCGAGGCGTTGGACATACTTCGCGAGAATGTCCGTTTCGAGGTTCACACGGTTGCCGACCTTCAGTGGGCCCAAGGTGGTGACGTCGAGCGTATAGGGGATCAGCGCAACGCTGAACCGGTCGGGCAGGCTCTCCACGATCGTCAGGCTCACGCCGTCGACCGCGATCGAGCCCTTCGAGGCCATCTGCCGGCTCAGCTCGCGCGGCAACGCGAACCAAAACGTCGACCAGTCGCCGTCGTCGTTACGCTCGACCAGGGTGCCTGTTCCGTCGATGTGCCCGCTGACGAAATGGCCGCCCAGCCGGTCGCCCACCTTCAATGCTCGTTCGAGGTTGACCGGGCTGCCGGGCCGCAGATCGCCCAAGTTGGTTCGAGCCAGCGTCTCCGGGCCGGCCTGAAACGCGACCGTATCGCCCTCGACTGCCACGACCGTCAGGCAGCATCCGTTGACCGAGATGCTGTCGGCGACGGCCGTCTCGCCGGCGATTCTCTCGTGACGAATAATAAGCCAAACCCCGGGCGGCTCGCTACGAATCTCGGCCACGTCCCCCAATGCTTCGACGATTCCCGAAAACATGAAATGCTCCAAGTAGGGTGCGTCTGCACGCACCAAGGCGTTTATATCAAATTGTCAGTGCGTCCAGACGCACGCTGCGACGACTCAGAATCTGTAGGCTTTCAGCCGTCAGAAGTGGTCTTTAAGGATCGGAAAAAGGGGAAAGGGGAGAAAGGGAAAAACTGATTGGGTTCCTGTTCTGAGTGACGTTTCGGTCACTCGATGCCATTTCCTTTTTTCCCCGTTTCCCCTTTTTCCGAATCGTCAGGTCAATACTCTGTTTGGCCAAAGTGCTACTTAAATCTCAAAATCCCTCAAAATAACGGTTCCTTCTGTTCGCGATGCTGAATCAGCTTGGCCCACGCATAGCGAACCGGACCCGAAAGAACGAAGGCGACGCAAATGATCGGCACCGAATAGCTCTTGATGACCATGGCGGCCAACAGCGTGAACAGCACTGCGACCACGTGGCCGAAGCTCCGCTTGCCGTGCAAGACCTGGTTGGTGACGTGCGGATACGGCAGACGCGAGACCATCAGCAGCGCGGCCAACACGCCGAAAAACGGCAAGACCCATTGCAGGACCAAGTCAATCTCGCCAGCGTAGACCAGCGGGTTATCGTGCCGGCGAAGCGTGTGGAACATGATCGCGAAGCCCGCGATCGCCGCCGCCGCCGCCGGCGCCGGAAGCCCGCTGAAATGGAGATGATCCTCGATCTTGTCGTCGGTTTCGACGTTGAACCTCGCCAGCCGCATGGCCGCGCATGCCACGTACGACGCCGCGATGATCCACACCGTCCGACTATGGTCGATCTCCATCTGCGGGCACATCTTGACCAACAAGAACGCGGGCGCCACGCCGAACGTGACCAAATCGCACAGGCTGTCCAACTGCGCGCCGAAGTCGCTCATCGTATTCGACAGACGCGCGACTTGGCCGTCGAGCGCGTCGAAGACCATCGCCAAGAAGATCAGCCATCCGCCGATCATCAGCGATTGCGAGTCCGTTTCGGTCAGCGGCATGACGCCGGGTCGGTCGAGCCGCGCGGCGACGACGATCGCGAAGAACCCACAAATCAGGTTCCCCAGCGTAAACATCGTCGGAAGCACGGCCACCGTGCGCAATCTTCTCATCACGTTCTCCCCCTCAGCATGTCGGAGTCGTGGCGAAGTAGGACGGTGACGCCCGCCTTCACTCGTTGGCCGACCTCGACGTTGATTTCCAAGTCGTCGGTGTCGGGCACGATCAGTTCGGTTCGCGAACCGAGTTTGATCATGCCGATCTTCTCTCCGCGGCGAAGCTCGTCGCCCGTTCGCAGCGGGCAGACGATCCGTCTGGCGATCGCGCCGGCGATCGGCCGCACCACGATTCGCCGATGCGGCGGATCGGTCTGTTCGAGGCCGATCCAGATATTCTCGTTGTACAGCGAACTCTCGGGCCGCGTCGCGCTTAAAAACCGGCCCTCGTGGTAACGCAGGGCGATCACGCGACCGTCGCACGGCGCGCGATTCAGGTGGACGTTGAAAATCGACAGAAAAATGCCGATGCGCACGGCCGGCGCGCCCACGAACGGGTCATGTTCCAGGTGATCGATCGATACCACCTTGCCATCGGCCGGGGAGACCAGGATATCCGGGTCCTGCGGCACGCGCCGGGGTGGATCGCGGAAAAACCAAACAACCAGACACATCGGAATGGCCGGAATCCAAGCCAGATACCATGCGTACCATCCCAGCAAAACACTCAGGGCCAACAGCGGCCAGCCCATCAATTGTAGCTCGGCCAATCCCCACCGCGCGAACGGAATCCGTTCGCGCCACGCGAAAGGATCGTCCTTCGCCTGCCAGTGGCACGAACACTGGTTCCGGCAGTATTTCAGGTCGCGCGGGTCCAGGATCTCGTGCGGTGCCCCATCGGTCGAGCCCTGGCGCAATGCGGCCATCCGTGCCACGTAGCGAGGCCGAAATCGCTTCAAGTACCAGCGCCGCCATCGTCCGCAGGCCAGTTCGGCACTGTAACACACCCCCCCACCCGGCTGGACACTGCCGAGGTTTTCAGGCATGGCTTCGGGTTCGAGGCGGTTCGGGGAGGCTTCGGTGATACTCATCGCTACCGTCATACGGGACTTGGAATCAAGACCTTCATGGTACCCGGGTTTGCGGCCGTCGGGAAGGACGAATCGGGAATATCGAGGGACGACGCTCGATCAGGCCCACTTGGCAATGTCTCGACAATTGTGCAGAATAACCGGGTCTATCGACGCGGTTTGATCGAGCCGTTTGGCGACCGGCCGTTTTCGTTGTGATTTGGACGGATTAACCGTTTTCCATGAATTCCTTGCGGAAAGAAGAGTAGACCCATGAGTTCGACGATTGTAGACATTCATGCCCGGCAGATATTAGACAGCCGAGGCAACCCGACCGTGGAGGTCGATGTAACGCTGGCCGATGGTTCGTTTGGACGCGCGGCCATACCGAGTGGGGCGAGCACGGGCGTGCATGAGGCCCTCGAATTGCGAGACGGCGACAAGAGCCACTACCTCGGCAAGGGGGTACTAAAGGCTGTCGAGAATGTCAACGAGGAGTTGGCCGATGAACTCTGCGGCATGGACGCGCTGGAACAGGTCGCGCTCGATCAGCGGATGATCGAACTCGACGGGACGGAGCACAAGAGCAAAATGGGCGCCAACGCGATGCTAGGCATTTCGCTGGCCACGGCCCACGCCGCCGCCGATCACGCCGGCTTGCCGCTGTTTCGCTATCTGGGCGGAGTGAACGCCCGCGTGCTGCCGGCCCCCATGATGAACATCATCAACGGCGGCCAGCATGCCGACAACGCC
>DOEZ01000607.1:1123-1383 GCA_003532715.1 Planctomycetaceae bacterium | reverse complement strand
CACCAACGTCGGCGACGAGGGCGGTTTCGCTCCCGACCTGTCGAGCAACGCCGAAGCGCTCGACGTCATCATGGAAGCCGCCGAAAAGGCTGGTTACAAGATGGGCGAGCAGGTGTTCATCGCGATGGACCCGGCGGCCAGTTCGTTCTACGACGAGAAGAAGAAGCTGTACTCTGTTGACGGCAAGCAGATCGACTCGGCCGCGCTAGTCGATTTGATGGCATCGTGGGTTGCGAAGTACCCGATCGTCTCGATCGAGG
>DOEZ01000607.1:0-1038 GCA_003532715.1 Planctomycetaceae bacterium | reverse complement strand
CCAGATCGGCACGCTGACCGAGACGATCGAAGCGGTGAACTTGGCCTCGCGCCATGGCATGACCAGCGTCATCAGCCACCGCAGCGGCGAGACCGAGGATTCGACCATCGCCGACCTGGCCGTCGCTCTGGGCACCGGCCAGATCAAGACGGGCTCGGCCTCGCGAACCGACCGGATGGCCAAATACAACCAACTGCTTCGGATCGAAGAACTGCTCGGCGTCGCGGCCCTATACGGCGGCCCGCTGTTCCCGAAACGCGGTTAACCAACGCGAACCAGTAACCGTCAGCAAACCAGAAAACTCACCACGGAGTCACGGAGAACACGGAGAATACACGAACGGTCCGCCTCGGACGGGGTTGTTCACGGCGAGTGTTCTTCCGTAGGCTCTGCGCCCTCCGTGGCTCCGTGGTGAGAAATCCAAGGTAACCCCCGGGGGCGTATCATGGTTGCTCTCCTCGAAAGTCCCATGCCCGTTCTCTTCGCGGGCGTGATCGCGGTGGCGATTCTGGCCGTTGCGTTCGTCAACACCCAGCGAGCCGTCTTTCTGCTGGCCATCGTCGGCGCGGTGCTCCTGACGCTGTTGGGCCTGGCAATCGAACATCTCGTCGTGACGCCTCGCGAAGAAGTAGAGGCCGAACTCGACGCCCTGGCGGCCGCAATGGTGGCGAACGACGCGCCGGCCGTTCTGGGCCATATGTCACCGTCGGTCGATTCGCGAACCCGAGCGAGAGCCGAATGGGCTCTGGCGCGGTTCACGATTCAAGAAGCCAAGGTCAGCAATCTCACGATCGAGGTGAACGATTTGACCAGCCCCCCGTCGGCCAAGGCGAGATTCAAGGGGTTCATACGCGTCGCCGACACACAGGGGCTAATTCCCGGCGGGCAGGCACTATTGAACTTCACCGTCGATTATCGACGAGAGGGCGACCGCTGGCTGATCGTCGGTCATACCGAAAGCGCGGCAAACCTGGGCGGCGGTTCGCCCGAGTGACGCCGCCCGAGAGGCTCGTCAAACCGAACCCCGACCGTAAGGGA
>DOEZ01000407.1:202-3570 GCA_003532715.1 Planctomycetaceae bacterium | reverse complement strand
CGTCACCTACTTCCTGCTGGTCCGGCCGCTGGTCCAGATTTATCCCTCGCGCGGTTGGGTCGGGACGCCCTGCAAAATCGTCTCGGCCAAGGTCGAAAGCCACAATTCGGACGATGGAACCACCTATTCCATCGACATCACCTATCAATACGAATTCAACGGCGCGACGCACACGTCCGATCGGTACGACTTCGTGGCCGCTTCAAGCAGCGGTTATAAAGGCAAGAAGCGGGTTGTCGATCAATATAAGAACGCGGCCAACCCGGTCTGCTACGTCAATCCCGACGATCCGGCCGAGGCGGTGCTTCAACGCGACCTGACGATCAAAAATGCCATTGGTCTGTTTCCGCTGATTTTCGTCGTGGTTGGCCTGGGGATTCTGATCGTCGGCTTGAAGCAGAAAGACCGGCCAGGCAAAGCGTGGCTGCCGCAAGTGAAGGCCGCCAAGGACGAACCGGCCCCGAGCCGATTTGGCTTTGAACAAGACGCCTTCGACACGACATCCGACGCCGTGACGCTGCGGCCCGACTTCTCGCCGCTGAGCAAGCTCGGGATGGTCGCGTTCGCCTGCCTGTTCTGGAACGGAATCGTGTCGATCTTCGTCTATCAGGTCGTCGAGGGCTTCCGAACGGGAGAGCCCGAGTGGTTCTTGACCATCTTCATGATCCCCTTCGTGGTCATCGGGGTGGGCCTTGTCGTCGCGGTGTTCTACGTGGCGCTGACCCTGTTCAATCCGCGTTACACGCTGAAGCTGCGTCCCGGGCTGATCCAGCCGGGCACGTCCGGCTCGATCGCCTGGAAGGCCTCGGGCAGCGCGGGACGCATCCAACAACTATCCATCAAACTCGTTGGCCAAGAAAAGGCAAGCTACACGGTCGGGACCGACACCCGGACCGAGGAGAAGACTTTCTTCGAGAGTGACCTGATCGACACGCGCGACCTGTGGCAACTGGCCGCCGGCGAAGTCGAGTTTGCCATTCCGGTCGAGGCCATGCACTCGTTCGAGTCGGACCACAACAAGATCATCTGGTCGATCAAGCTGCACGGCCACATCGCCCTCTGGCCCGACGTGAGCGACGAATACAAGATTGCCGTTTTGCCGGCACGACTTGATTAGGCTTGGCGATTGGGATCACCACGGAGGCACGGAGGGAAGGACCATGAAGCCGCTAGCCCGGATTGTTCACGAGCCCGCGATTCTGGCGCGGAGTGTGGGATTTCAACCGGATTCGGAAATGACGATAAGTCGTTGCCATCCTCTCGCTTGCGCTTCGGGTTGGTGTCGCCTCGTGAATAATCCGGACTAGTGGACGCGAAGACACGCGGATGTTTCGGGTAACAAAGATAAACCCGCGTCGTTTTCCCTTTCCCCCCTTTCCTCTTTTTCCGAAACGTAAGAACAAGTAGCCGCCCGGAGACGCGAATCATGGACAATCTGGTGCTGGAAATCGACAACGGCCAAACAGCGTTCGCGCCAGGCGAAACAGTCGGCGGCGAGGCTGGTTGGAATCTGCCCGCGTCGCCGAAGGAGGTCAGTCTGCAACTGCTCTGGTACACCGAAGGCAAGGGAGACGAAGACGCGGGATTGGTCGAGGAGGTGACGTTCGACCTTCCACAGCCGTCCGAAAACCGCCGGTTCACGTTTCGGATTCCGGAGGGACCGTATAGCTTCCGCGGCAAGCTGATCTCGCTCGCCTGGGCGATCGAGCTGCAAGTCGATCGCGAGGTTGTACGCCGCGAGCTGGTCGTCTCGCCAACCGGCGAGCCGATCGTCCTGCACGCACCACAAGAATTCCCACACCTTGACTAACCCCGCGAATTGGTGTCTAACTGAGAGAGAAATAGTAACCGCAGATGAACGCGGATACACGCAGATGCGGGAGACAGCTTCCTCTGTATGATGCTTTGTCTCACGTCCAGCAAGCCGCGCATGAACCTCGATCACCATCCATTGGGTCACCCACGAGGCGTGGCTCGATCGGAGTCGTTCTTGTATCCGCGTTAATCTGCGTTCATCCGCGGTTTTGACAATGGAATAGATCGGATCAAGAGACTGATACGACGTTATGATCGCCATTATCGACTACGGCATGGGCAATCTGCGAAGCGTGCAGAAGGGTTTTGAGCACGTCGGACACGAGGCGATCGTCACGAGCGATCCGGCCGAGGTGGATCGTGCCGACAAGGTCGTTCTGCCAGGCGTCGGCGCGTTCGAAGACGCCATCGCCGAACTGAAACGGCAAAAAATGGTCGATCCGGTGCTTCGGGCCATCGAGTCGGGCAAACCATTTCTGGGCATCTGCCTCGGGCTGCACTTGTTGTTCGACGAGAGCTTCGAGAACGGCCGCCACGAGGGGCTCGGCGTGCTGCGCGGCAAAGTCGTTCGCTTCGAGTTGCCCGACGAGTACACGGTGCCGCACATGGGCTGGAACCAACTACTGATTCGCCGGCGCGCGCCGGTGCTCGCCGGAATCGAAGAGGGGACGCAGGTCTACTTCGTCCACTCGTACTACGTCGTGCCCGACGACCCGAGCGTCGTTGCGACCGAGACCGACTACCACGAGCCGTTCTGCTCGATGATCTGGCGCGACAACATCTTCGCGACGCAGTTCCATCCCGAAAAAAGTCAGGCCGAAGGGCTGAAGATGCTGAAAAACTTCGCGGTTCTTTAGACGGCTTTTTCACCGCCGAGACGCGGAGACGCCGAGCGCGGCGTGCGAAACACAAGCAAGTAGGGTGGGGCGATTGCAGCGCATTTCTTCGCGGAATTCGTACTCCTCCAATAAGTCTCGCTGCAATCGCCCCACCATACAGACTTTCGCCTTTTTCCGAATCGTAAGGTCAACCGATTCGCATGGCCTACGCAATCCCTCTCCGCGTCTCGGCGTCTCGGCGGTGAACCGAAACGAACCAGCTACGACGTCATTCCCTTCGTGAGCATCATGAAGGCCGTTTCGAGGTTGATTTCGTCTTCCTTGAACAGCGTGAGCCGGTGGCCCGCCTCGACGAGCATCGTTGCCAAGGGGCTATAGTCGTCGACGCCCTCGGCCAGTGAGGCATGGATGCGTCCGCCGCGCAGCTCGACCGATTCGGCCAGCCCGCTCGCCTCGACCCGCTTGGCGGCCGATTCCAGATCGCCGACCACGCCGATCACCAGCACCGGCCGCTGGCGGACTTGTTTCATCACGTCGGCCACGGTCGCCGAAACCTTGAGCACGCCCTGTTCGATCATGCCCACCTTGTTGCAAATGTCGGCCAGCTCGGGCAAGATGTGGCTCGATACCATGATCGTCTTGCCCATGCCGCGCAACTGCTTGAGCAACTCGCGAATCTCGATCCGCGCCCGGGGGTCCAGCCCGCTGGCCGGC
>DOEZ01000407.1:0-187 GCA_003532715.1 Planctomycetaceae bacterium | reverse complement strand
CGCGAAAGACTCGTGACGAAAGCGTCGCGTTTGTAGTCGAGGCCGACCAGTGCGAGCATTTCGTCGCACACCTTGCGGCGGCTGGGGCCCTTGATCCGGTAGGCCGCGGCGAAGAATTCGAGATACTCGATCACCTTCATGTCGTCGTACACGCCAAAAAAGTCGGGCATGTAGCCGATCAGGCGGC
>DOEZ01000412.1 GCA_003532715.1 Planctomycetaceae bacterium | reverse complement strand
TGTGTCCTGCATCCAGGGTGCGTAGATTTGCTTGCCTATTTGCATTAACCCGGGTTTTTCACGAGTCGGCCATTTTGGCGCGGTGCGATGAAACACCAGCCCGATGCGCGAGTTAGGGGAAGAGCGTAAGTCGTTTTAGAACCCTCGCTTGCGCTTCGGTCTAGTATGGGGTTCTTGAATAATTCGGGTTGGCCAACCACCGGCCAGTATTCCCCTTTTGTTGGGGGTCCTGTCCTGGAGTACGAACATTATGTCGCAAAATCCGTCGCTTAACATTCTTCGCATCGACAGCCGTAAGGACGACATTCGCCGGGCGATGGACGAGCTTCGGGGGCGGCTTAGCCCGCGGGGGAACGTCGTTAGCCAGGCCGGTCGGCAGCGGACGATCGAGATTTTTGGCGAGCCGCTTAGCCCGGCGCAGGTGGTCGAGCGGATTTGTGCCGACGTCGCCGAGAAGGGGCTTTCGGCCGTGTTGGACTACTCGGCTCGGATCGATCGGGCCGAGCTTACGCCCGAAACGCTCCGCGTCGGCCGCGACGAATTGGCCAAGGCACACGCCGAGGCCGACCCCGAGCTGATCGAAGCGGTCCGGAGCGTGGCCGCGCGGATTCGGAATTTCCAAGAGGCCATTCTCCATCGCGACGTGCGGGTCGAGCGGCCGGGCGGCTATCTGGCCCAACGCTATCGACCGTTGCGGCGCGCGGGGCTTTGCGTGCCGGGCGGCGCGGCGGCCTATCCGTCGAGCGTGTTGATGAACGCCGTGCCCGCCCAGGTCGCCGGCGTCGAGCAACTGGCCGTGGTCGCCCCGCCGACCGCGTTCGGCGCGTATAACGCCGATTTGCTGGCCACGTGCCATGAGTTGGGCATCGACGAGGTCTATCGGATGGGCGGCGCGCAGGCCGTCGCCGCATTGGCCTACGGCGTCGAGGGCGTGCCGCGCGTCGACAAGATCGTCGGTCCGGGCAACCTGTTCGTCGCGCTTGCCAAGCGTCAGGTTTACGGCGAGGTCGATATCGACTCGATCGCCGGGCCGAGCGAAGTCGTGGTGATCGTCGACGAATCGACCCGGGCCGAATACACGGCCTACGACATCATGGCCCAGGCCGAGCACGCCCCGGGGGCGAGCATTCTCATCGGGTGGAACGCGGCGGTGCTCGACGCGGCGGTGGCCGAGATCGAGCGCCTTTTGTCGCAAGTCGAGCGGGGCGAGTTGGCCCGGCAAAGCCTCGAAGATTTCGGCGCGGTGATTCTCGCTCGCGACGAGGAAGAAGCCTGCCGATTGACCGACGAGATTGCCCCCGAACACCTGCACATCGCCACGGCCAACGCCGAGGAACTGGCCGATCGGATTCGTTACGCGGGGGCCATGTTTCTGGGCAACTACACGCCGGTCGCGCTGGGCGACTACGCGGCCGGCCCGTCGCACGTGCTGCCGACCAGTGGCACGGCCCGGTTCGCCAGCGGACTTTCGTGCAACGACTTCCTGCGGACGAACAGCATTTTGCACTTTGATCGGGCGGGGATGATGGAAATGGCCCGCGATGTTGAGATTTTGGCGACGAAAGAAGGGCTGACGGCGCATCGGGCTAGTGTGACGGCGAGGAAAGGGATTTAGCATGTACTTTCGCCCAAACATCGACGCGATGGCCGGTTACGTGCCGGGCGAGCAGCCCGGGACCGATCGGGTTGTTAAGCTCAACACGAACGAGAATCCCTATCCGTGCTCGCCGGACGTGGTCGAGGCCATCGAGCGGGCGGCTCGCGCCGGGCTGGGCCGATATCCCAACCCGATGGGCCAGCCGTTTCGCGAGCGCGCGGCCGAGGTGTTGGGCGTTGAGCCCGACTGGATTCTTTGCGGTAACGGCAGCGACGACATCCTGACGATCGTGACTCGGGCGTTGGTCGGCGAGGGCGACTTGCTGCGACTCCCCTATCCAAGCTACATCCTGTACAAGACGCTGGCCGAACTGCAAAACGCGCGTGCCGAGGAAGTGCCGTTCGAGTCGGATTGGAGCCTATCGGAAGCGTTCGCGACGGGCGGCGACCGCTTGCGGCTCGTGTTTTTGCCGAATCCGAACAGTCCGTCGGGCACGTTCGTTCCGCCGGCGCGAATCTTGGAGTTGGCCGAGCGGCTTCCCTGCCCGCTGCTGGTCGACGAGGCGTATGTCGACTTCGCCGAGACGAACTGCATGGAGCTGGTGGCTCGATGCGAGCGGATCATGGTTTCGCGAACGCTGAGCAAGTCCTATTCGCTGGCTGGATTGCGGTTCGGCTACCTCGTGGCCCAGCCGCATCTAATCGAGCAGTTCGTCAAGGTTAAGGATTCGTACAATTGCGACTCGTTGGCGGTGGCCGGCGCGGCGGCCGCGCTGGGCGATGGGGCTTGGCTGGCCGAAAACCGGGCCAAAATCCTGGCCACCCGAGCCCGGCTTACTGACCGCGTTCGTAAGCTAGGCTTTAAGGTGGTCGATTCGCAGGCGAATTTCGTCTGGGCGACGAAGGAAGGGACGCCGCTGCGGCCGGTTTTCGAACGGCTCAAACAACAGCGGATTTACGTCCGATACATGAACTACGCCGGCTGGGGCGAAGGACTGCGCATCAGCGTGGGAACCGACGAGCAAATAGACGCGTTTCTTGCGGAGATTGAACGGATCGTTGGATAAGATAAGGAACACTGTTTTCCGCTAATCTTCACTAATGGATCCGATTAGCGACGATCAGCGTGAATTAGTGTTTTCAGAAGGACTCGCACAAAGGCACAAAGACACGGAGAAGGATTAGAAGGGAAGATTGCTCTGACGAGATCGTGTGCGATGACGTCAAACGGCAGTTAGACTCTTTTCCATTTCCCCCCTTTCCCCTTTTTCCGAATCTTCTTGCCAATCGCTTCACTCGATTGGTAAAAATACGAAGGACATAGCCATGACCCGAACGGCACGCATTCGGCGCGACACGGCCGAGACGCAGATCTCGCTTGAACTGAACCTCGACGGCTCGGGCCGGGCCGATGTTTCGACCGGCGTTGGCTTCTTCGACCACATGCTCACTCTGCTGGCCAAGCACGCGGCCTTCGATTTGACGGTCAATGCGACGGGCGATCTGGCGGTCGACCAGCACCACACGGTCGAAGACGTCGGAATCTGTCTTGGCCGGGCGATGGTCGAGGCGTTGGGCGACAAGGCGGGCATACGCCGCTACGGTCATGCCACCGTGCCGATGGACGAAACGCTCGCGTCGGCGGCCGTCGATCTGGGCGGACGACCGTACTTCGTTTTCAACGCCGAACTGCCCACTGCGACCATCGGCGCGTTCGACAGCCAGCTTGTCGCCGAATTCTGGCAGGCTTTCGCGATGAACGCGCTGTGCAACCTGCACGTCAATCTGCATTACGGCCGCAATAGTCATCATATTGCCGAGGGCATTTTCAAGGCGACGGCCCGGGCGCTGCGCGCGGCCGTCGAAGCCGATCCGCGCATGGGCGGCGTGCCGAGCACGAAGGGCGTGCTGTAAGGACCGACCTCACTAGCCCGGATTATTCGTGAGCCCGTGGTTCTGGCGCGGAGTGCGGGATTTCGACCGAATTCGCAAATGGCGATAAGTCGTTGCCATCCTCTCGCTTGCGCTTCGGGTTGGTGTTGCCTCGTGAATAATCCCGTCTAGCGGACTGCGGGATTTCGAGCGAATCCGCAAACGACGACAAGTCGTTGGCATCCTCTCGCTTGCGCTTCGGGTTGGTGTTGCCTCGTGAATAATCCGGGCTAGCCGATTCGTTTCACGACGACCAGGGTCAGGTCGTCTTTTTGCGGCGCGTCGCCGCGGAATCCGATCACGTCGGCCATGACGCTTTCGAGGATGGCCGTCGCGTCTTGGCTCGCGTGTCGAAGCAGGCTTTCCTTGAGTCGATTCCGGCCGAACGGCTCGCCTTCCGAGTTGAATGCCTCGGTGATTCCGTCGGTGCATAGGGTCAAGACCTGCCCCGGTTCGCGAAACGGCGCCTGGTGCTCTCGGTAGGACGCATCGGGGTCGAGTCCGAGAAAGGGACCGTCTCCCTTCAGGTCGACCGTCTCGCCCCGGCCCGGATCGACCAGCAGCGCGGGTTCGTGCCCCGCGCCCACCCAGGCGACGCAGTCGCTCCGGACTTCAAGCAGATAGAAGGTCATGAAACGCTCGGTGCCGCCGAGGTCGTCGATCATGTGGCGGTTCATGTCGGCCACGACCTCGCCCAGGTCGCCCGGGCGAGTCGCTCGCATGCGAAGGCAGGCTCGAGCCGCGGTCATCAGCAGCGCCGATGCCGGACCGTGTCCCGAGACGTCGCCGACGGCGATTCCCAGGCCGCGTCCCGAGAACTCCTCGCTCGGCAGAAAATCGAGGTAGTCGCCGCCCACGGCATCGCAGGGGATCATCCGTCCCGCCACTTGAAAGCCCAAGAGGCTCGGTGGAATCTTGGGCAGCATGCTTCGCTGCACGTCGGCGGCCATGGCCAACGACTCGCTCAGTATTCTGTTCTGGTCGGCCAAGGTCTTGCGGGCCAGGGCCAGTTCAAGCTGGGCGGCGACGCGCGCTTGCACGATGGGCGGACGTATCGGCTTGGTGATGTAGTCCACGGCGCCGAGAGAGAAGCCCTTCGTCTCGTCGTCCACGTCGCTCATCGCCGTGATGAAAATGACGGGGACATCCCGCGTCAGGGCGTCGGCTCTCAAATGCCGGCAGACCTCGTAGCCGTCCATTTCGGGCATCATGATGTCGAGCAACACGAGGTCGGGTGGATCCTCGCGAGCGATGCCCAGGGCGTCGCGGCCGCTGGTCGCCACGCTCAGGAGGTAATCCTTGCGGAGCAGGTCCGCGAGGATCTTGATATTGGCGGGCGTGTCATCGACGATGAGGATTCGCGACTTGGTCATGTCAGATCCTTGGCGTAACGGAAGAGCGGGTGTCAGTCGCCGAACGTAAGAGGAATTTTCTCGGCCTCGGCCAGCGCGCTGAGAGCTTCCGACGCCCCGCGAAAATCGAACGAGTCGAGGGCCAGGGCGACGCGATCAACTTCCTTGGAACGCGTTCCCTTGAGCACGTCGCGGAGTCGCTCGAGCGCGTTCTCGGCGTCGGGATTATTCTTGCGAATCAGCGCGGCCAGTTCGCGGACGGCCGCTTCGATCGCGGGACGGTCCACATCGCCGGCGGGTCCGGTCGGCGCGGCGTCGGCCTCGGCGCGTTTTGCCCGGGCCTGTCGGGCGAGCGGCTCAAGCCCGTTGATAACCACGTTCAACTCGCTCGCGACGACCGCCAATAGCGTCTCGACCCTCTCCATGTCGTCTTGTCGCAGCGCGGAGTCAAGTTCATCGGCGGCACGGTGCAGGTCCATGGCGCCGATGGCCCCGGCAACACCCTTGAGCGTGTGCGCCTGCCGCTCGGCGTCCGCCGTTCGCGACTCGTTGATTGCGGTTCGCAGGGAATCGACGCTCGCGGCGAAATCGCGATGGAAGTCGAGCAACAACTTGCGGTGGAGCGCCTCGTTGCCGGCGACTCGCCGCAGGCCCGCGGCGAGGTCGATTCCCGGCAAATCCGCGACAACTCGCGGGGACGGTTCGGGCCGCTCGGTCGCGTTGGCGGCCGGGGGCCCGGCTTCGACGGCCGTCTTCGAGTCGCGAGGTTGAATCCATCGGACCAGCACGGCGAAGAGGGCTTCGGGGTCGATCGGCTTGTTGACATGATCGTTCATACCCGCGTCGAGGCTTTGCTCGCGATCTGTCGCCATGGCGTGTGCCGTCATCGCAATGATGGGGAGGTCGGCGAACCGCGCATCGCGACGCAATTCGGCGGTGGCTTGCAGACCGTCCATTTCGGGCATTTGAATATCCATGAGCACGGCGTCGTAGGAATTGGATATCGCCTTTTCGATCGCCTCGCGACCATTGTTGGCGATATCGACGACGAAGCCGGCCGATTCGAGGATTTCGCGCGCGACCTGCTGGTTGATTTCGTTATCCTCGGCGACCAGAAGGCGAGCGCCTCGAATCGTGGCGGTCGCGTCCGCGCGAGTCGCCTCGGCGGCGAATGGCCGCGACTCGCGGCTCGCCCCGCGGCCGAGGACCTCCATGATGGTATTGAAGAGCACTGACTGGTTCACCGGCTTGATGAGGAATCCGTCGAGCCCGGCGTTTTCGGCTTGTCTCATGATCTCTTCCCGGCCGTAGGCCGTCACCATGACCACGGTGGGAATCGTCTTCGCGGAAGAGTTCTTCTTAATGCGCCGCCCCGCCTCGATGCCGTCCATGCCGGGC
>DOEZ01000693.1 GCA_003532715.1 Planctomycetaceae bacterium | reverse complement strand
ATCGAGGCGTTTTCCGTCTCGGCCGAGGCTCTGGCCGAGTTGGTCGGGAAGGTGGCCGGGGGCGAACTGACCACCAGCCGGGCTCGCGAGGTGTTGGCGGCGATGGTCGACGCCCGAAAGCCGCTGGCCGACGTAATTCAAGCCATGGGAATCGCTTCGGTCGATAAGGGCGAACTCGAGAACCTGTGCCGAGAACTGCTGACCGCCAATCCGAAGGTTGTCCAAGATGTCAAAGAGGGTAAACTTAAAGCAGTGGGTTCCTTGATCGGACAGGCAAAGGCCAAGAATCCGAACGTCAACCCGAACCAGTTCCGCGAGCTTTGTGTTAAGCTGATCGAAAAGATGTAGTCTCAGTGCGATGGAAGAGGGTCGTGCGAACGTGAGCATCATTACGTTGACAACCGATTTTGGGGAAGGAAGTCCCTACGTGGCCATCATGAAGGGGGTGATTCTGTCGATCAACCCGGCCGCGATGCTTGTCGACGTGAGCCATGCGGTCGGGGCCCAGGACGTGCGCGAAGGGGCCATTGTGCTCGAAGACGTTGCCCATCGGTTTCCCGAGGGGACGATTCACGTGGTAGTGGTCGATCCGGGCGTGGGAACCGAGCGAGCGATTGTCTATGCCGAGATCGGCCGGCATTGTTTCATCGCGCCCGACAACGGGGTGCTGAGCCGGGTGGCCAAGCGAACGGCTCCCACGACGTTAATTCGGCTCGAAAACCCGGCCTATTGGCTCACGGACGTTTCGAGTACGTTCCATGGTCGCGACATCATGGCCCCGGTGGCGGCCCATTTGAGCCTGGGTGTCGCGCCAGCCGAGTTGGGTTCGGCTCACGGCGCCTTGGCGGAACTCGATTGGCCCAATCCCGTGCGTCGCCAGGACCGGATCGAGGGAGCCGTGCTGAAGATCGACTCGTTCGGGAACCTGTTGACGAATATCTCGGTCGATCTGCTGGTCGGTCGTCCCACCGACGGCCGCGTTTGCATCGTCTGTGGCATCTATGAGACGTGGGGCATCTATCAAACGTATGGCGAGCAGCCCCACGGCACGCTGATCGCCCTGGTCAGCTCCGACGGGCGTCTCGAGTTGTCGATCGTGGGCGAATCGGCGGTGAAGCGGCTTGGCGTCCAGGTTGGCACGCCGGTGGTCGTCGCCTGGGAATAATCTGGGCGAACCGTGGGCCGGCGGCCATTCCCACCACGAGCAGTCGCCGCTCGTCGCGAATGGCCCGTTCTGGACCCCTGGCGTCACACCGGTTACAATCGCGTCTTGATATTGCCGCGCATGGCGATTGCGAATCTTCTGGCTTCACGACGCAGGATACCAGGCCAATGAACCCATCCCCTGAAGTTCGCGATGCGAACGTTTCCGTTGTTTCGCGCCCCCCCTGGTGGAAGTCGATCGGTCCGGCCCTGATTACAGCCTGCGTGGTCTTTGGGCCGGGCAGCCTCATGATCAGCTCGAAAATGGGGGCGACGTTTGGCTACAGCATGTTGTGGATGCTGCTTCTGACCGGGCTGCTGATGGGCACCTTCGTGATGATGGGTGCGCGGATCGGTGTCTGCGGCGGGGCGACGCCCTGCACCCTGGTCGCGCAGCGGGTTGGACGGCCTTTCGCGGCCTTGGTTGGGCTGACGCTCTTCGCCATCTGCGCGACGTTTCAGTTCTCGAACAACCTGGCCGTGGCGATGGCTGCCGGCGCTTTTGTTGACGAAAGTGTCGTGCCGTGGGTGGTCGTGGCCGTCAATGGTCTTGTTGTCGCCTTTCTCTTCGCGGCGAGGCAGGTTTACAAGGTGTTGGAAAGCACGATGAAGGTGATGGTTGGCGTCATCCTCTTATGCTTCGTCTTCAATCTTGTCGTCGCGCGGCCGAATGTGTTGAACGTGATTCAAGGGCTGGCTCCGGGAGTGCCGACCGTGTACGTGACTGAAACGGCCCACGACGAAGCGAATGCCAATCCGTCGACGGCATCCGAAGTTGGTCCGGACGTTGACGTCATCACGGAGAGGAAGGCCACGAAGGCCGAAATGGTGCTTGTCGTCTCGCTGCTGGCGACCACGTTTTCCGTCGCCGGGGCGTTCTTTCAGGGAAACCTGGTTCGCGAAAAAGGATGGCACGTCGAAGACTATCGGCGCGGCGTCACCGACTCGATCGCCGGTGTTTCGGTTCTGACCTGTGTGAGCATGACCATCATGATCACGGCCGGAACGGTCATACTCGGCCACCCGGCCGACAACTTGGGCGAATTGGCCCTTTCCTTACGGCCCCTGTTGGGACCGGCGTCGTACTGGATTTTCTGTATTGGGCTGGTGGCCGTGGCGATGAACCCCTTTCTGATCAACGCGATGATCGGTGGCACGATGGCGGCCGACGGGTTGGGTATGAAGGCACGAATGAGCGACGCGGCCCCGCGACTTTTCACGGTCGCCGTCATGCTTCTGGGAATGGGGGTCGCGCTTTATTCGCTCCATTTTCTGAAAGGCGGAAAGCCGCTACATCTGCTGATCTTCGGTCAGGCGCTTACCGTATTGGGCAACCCGCTGATGGCCGGAGTCATGCTTTGGCTTGCCAACCGTCGCGACGTGATGGGCTCGTATCGCAACAAGTGGTGGATGAACGTTCTGGGAGCGGTCGGGTTCTTGGTGGTTTTGGGGATGGCCGTTTTCATGTTTTTCGATATTTACGGCAAGCTGTTCCCGTCGCAGTGACAAGAGGCGTGGTCCGTGTTCGAGGAATGCGGTAGTTGAGGGATTGCCTCGCGGCGTCTTGCAGACGATTTCTATGGCTGAATCCACAGGAAATCGGCGCCAAGATCAGTCCCCTGGCTCGCAGGATTTTTATTTCGCGAGACGAACGTGATCGTGTTCTTACCCGTTCTCAACTCGACTGGGGGCGAACCGAACCATCGCGCGATTGTGTGGAAGGGAGTGAACAGATCGATCGCGCCCTTTCCGGTCGAGAGCCCCGGCAGCGGTTCTCCATTTAGCAGCACGTCACACTTGCCGGCATTTGGGGTCATGCTCATCACAATATGAACCCGATACTTGCCTGTCTCGGCGACGTTGAAGTCGAGCGAGAGCGTGTCACCGTCGCCGCTGGGCTTGAACAAGACGCGCTTTCCCGCCGACCATTGCGGGTCGGAGTCAAGCAGTTCACTGGCCCCGTCGAGGTTCTCGGCCTGGTAATAGATCGCGTTGTGCTGACGATACTCGGATGTCGGCAGCCAGTTGTCGGGACGGCGAGGTTCGCGCAGGTCTTCGCGGAAGGGAGGCATATGGTCGCTCGTGATACCCGGCCTGCCGTAGTAGTACGTAATCCTGGCATAGTCGAATTCATCGATCGCCGTGTGGTGGTTCATTTCCATGAAGAAATCGAACCGCTGATGGAATGGAACGTCATCGAGTATGTGCCACCGGTTATTGACTATGAAGCCGCGAGTCGCCGGACCATCGCACCGAGGCTGAGCGAAGTAGGCATGTTCGAAGAGGTACCAATGACCCCAGGAGTAGTTGAAGTAATCTTCCGCGCCGGTGCCGAAGAAGGACGGTGTATTCGTGTCATCGTCGACGAATATCTTTTCGTCCCCTTCGCCCCACCAACTGCAACTCGGCGTGGTTCCCGGGTTCATTAGGTGGACCGACACACCAACAAACCGGCCCTCGCCGCGCGCGCAGAGAAATGGGATGTCGAAGCATTCGCGAGGCAGCGGCCGGCTCACGACCTGCATATTGTGGTTGACACGCCAGCGGGCGTAGAAGTGCATGTCGCGAGACTTATCCCAGTGGTGCGGCGCGAGAAAAGCCTTGCCCGCGACCGATATCTGCTCGTTGCCGCGGTTGTCGATGTCGCAACGGACCGACCGCGCGAACGGCATGGCAAACCGGCAAATCATCGTACCGTCGGGGCAGACCTCCATCGGTAGGCTGTCGTAGGGGTTGATGCCCGGCGCCGCGCCGAAGAAATCGCCCAAGGGCGACTCGATTTGCGGACGCGAATGGTCGTCGAACGTGATTTGCAGCACCGTTTGGCGCAAGGCGCGGTCGAGGTTCTTGGCGTCGAGCTTCAGTTCGAACCAAGTGATCTTGCCCGAGGCGTCTTCGCGTTTCATCAATTCGTGCGAAGTGCCGGGTTGAACCGTGGCGGCCACTTCGGTGACATCGCCGGCCGGTTTCAGACGGCTCGCCGGATTGGCCAGCACCGCGCCGATCCGGTTGAGTTCGCCGCGAAGCGTGTCGAGCATCTTGGGCTCGAATGTTTCGACCTTCGTGCCCTCGGCATACTTGCGCATTTCGATATGATAGAAATGGACCTTGCGAAGGTCGCCGATCCATTCGACGCGGCAACTCTTGGCGAAGCCGATTGGGCAGTAGCCCGCGTCGCGCTGGCCGAAGCCGTCGCTCAGGCCCTCGTCGTTCACGCCGTGCTGCCGGGCGATGGCCGCGTAGAGGTCGTAGAGGAATTCGTAGGCTTTTCCGTCGAAGATCGGCTCCTCGGCGTCGTCGAGGTAGAGTCGGATGTGGCCGTTGATGCCCCGGCCTTGGCGGGCTCCGGCGGCCGTCCAGCAGCGGACGATCGCGCCGGGGCCGTTCACCTCGGCGATTACGTAGGTGCCCACGCCGCTCTCGTCGGCCTTTTTGACCGTGCGGACAATGTCGGGAATCGGCGAGTTTCCGAACCCGTCGGAGTTGCCGAACCAGTGCTGTCCCTCGGGCAGGTCCGCGCGGCGATCGTACGACGAAAACTGATACGTACGATAGGCCGGATCGGGCATCCGTGTCAGCCGATCGAACTTGATCATGTCGTCGAGCAGATCTCCGGTCGTCACGTCGGCCGCCACAAGGAACGCCGGCGTCAGACAGAAGACGACGGCCAGAAGGCAAGTCCAGGTTCGATGCATCGTTACGGTCCTTTCTCGGATAATCGGTCAGTCAGCCGCCGGTTTGGCCACGCGGCCCGTTGCCGCCCACTCGACGCTCCGGGCGATGATCTTCTTCATGGTCGGATGCTTGATGGCTTTGAAGTCGTGGCCGAAGGCGTTATTCACCACGCGTCCCTTGCCGTAGGACAGCGTGAACAACAAAGGTTCGGTCTTTCCGCTCCAGGGCGAATCAGCCTCGATCAGCACCTCGATCGGTACGCTCCCCTGCATGTTGGAGTATAGCTCGTCGAAGATGTCGAAGTCGGTCAGGCCCTTCGTGATCGGGTGTTTCGTCTTCGTCACCTTGGCCTTGAAGACCTCGCGGGGGCCGTGGCCCGAAGTGCCCATCACCCAACGCCGGCCGCAGAGCTTACCGAACTCTTCCCAGTCGGGCATCGACGCGCTGGCCAGATGCTGGACGTAAAATCCCTTGCCTTTCTTGACGAAATCGAGCAGGTTCTTCTTTGCGTCCTTGCCCACGTCGGGCACCGACTTGTTGAACAGCGTGAAGACGATCACGTCGTAGGCGTCCAATGCCTTTTTCGATTCGAGAATGAGCGGGTCCTCGCAGACAACCACGTCGAATCGGCCCGAGGCGACGAGAACGTCGCGGGTGGATTCGGAGATGTCGCGCCAATCGTGAAACGGGGCGACGTCGTCGCCGGCGATCAGCAAGACGCGAATCGGCTTCGCGGCGTCGGCGGCAAAAACATGGCCGCCGAACAAGATACAGCCGAGTGCGGCGAATAAGACAAGGACAAGGCGTGAGTGGCGTGCCATGGCGGGCTCCTTTGGTCGGGAAACGGCGGGCGGGATTGCTTGGGACACACGGCCCCGCACAACATCCCCCATTTTAGTGTAGCGGGCCGCTGTGTCAAGTTGCTCCGGTAAGTGGCGGCGATACGGCAATTTGCGACGATTGACGGCACCGCCTTACGGTTCGGGAAAAGGGGAAAGGGGGGAA
>DOEZ01000641.1 GCA_003532715.1 Planctomycetaceae bacterium | reverse complement strand
CTGATCTCCAGGACCAATGCGAACCAAATCACGCTCACCGAGATCGACGGCGCGCTGCGAACGGTCGAGAACGGCACAAAGGCATGGCTCTATTTTCGCGTTCCCGACCAGCCCATGATCGAGCGCGCCGCGATCGTCTTGAACCGCAACCGGGACATTCGACCCGCGTGCGACGAATTCGAGCTATGCACCGGCGGAGCGGCCCTGCCTTGCGACCTGCTCGCCCACGGCATGACGGCGATGCGGTTGCTCGGAACCAAGTCGCGATTCCAAGGCTATATCCACGCCAAACGGACGGTCGACGGCTGGCACGGCCAAATTCGTCCGGCCGGTTCCAACTACCCGCCCTGCGAGTTCTTCGACGTCGAACTCGACCGGCTCGTTACCGAGCAGTTCCCGCACACGCTTTCGGGAATGGCCGACGTGACGATCCACCGCGCCGACTTCCGCAAGGGACGCGTCGAAAACCTCCACGGCAGCGTCGTCGGAGGCCCCGGCAAGATCAGTTCCTCGCTCTTGCACGCGGCGGTGGAACATCTACGGCTGCAAGCCGGACCGCAGTCGTTCACGCCCGACGAGTTGGTCTCCTACAACCGGCTGGCCTTCGCGTTCGCCCTCAATCCGAAAGACGGCTTGGTGCTGGCGGGGATCGACTGGCAACACGTGCCAGACCAACCGGTCTTGAGCGACGGGCAGACCCCCCTTCTCGGGAGGACAATCCAGGCGAGTTCTCCGAACGAAATCGTCTCGCCCCTGGAAATCGTCCGAGCAATGGTTCCCGGTGTCGCGGCCCAAGTGCCGGCCGCCCCCCAGGCCGACCGCCTGGCGCGCTATCTGCCGGCAGTCGACGTCGTGCCGGCCGCCAAAAAACACGCCCATTCGCGCGTTGCCAGCGCGGCGGACGACGCCCCGCGACGCTGATCCGGACCATTCGGCAGGCGATGACAAAGAACTCGGTGTGCCACTGCTTGCCGCTGAAAACGTCGTTCTTCGAATGCCCGCGGCACTGCTTGCGGCGTTCGCGGACCGTTGACCTTTTCGGCAAGCAATGCGAGCCCCAAGTTCAACGACAGCCATTTATTCCGCAAGCAGTGGCACGCTCCGGTGAGTGATCCGGGCCAAGTGCGCGCTGATCAAGACCCCCGGGCTGGACAATCGGATGCCGGTCATGGACAATCTTCTGATTAGACCAAGCAACGAGATGGTGTCCGCGGACGGCGGCCTTCAGGGCCCGGAGTTGTTCCATGACAAAAAAGGCGGCCAATGATGTCTCGAGTCTGATCCCCGAAGTCGGCTATCGTCCGAAGTCGACTCAAACGCTGCTGAGCATCCTCGCGGCGCACGGGCTGCATTACAAGCGTTTGGCCGACGTTCCGCCGGAGGTCGCCCGCGAGATTCAGCGTCGCGCCGTCTTCGAGGAATTCCGTTCGATCGAGGTGCCGGGCGAGACCATTCGCGACTCGCTCGCGCGGCCGATCCTCAGGGACCTGCTGGTCACTCGCATCGGCTATTGCAGTCGCGCGGCCGGGCACTTCATTCCTCGGCCCGAGGGAAGCCTCGATTGCGTCTTGCACTATTGCGTCGGCGGCAAGGGCTGGTGCGAGGTCGCCGGGCGGCGGCGAGCCGTCGTTCCCGAAACGGTATTCCTCATCCCCGCCGGCGTGCCGCATTGGTACGGCGCCGACGACAAATATCCTTGGTCGATCCATTGGCTCCACTTCACCGGCCGAACCGCGACGGATTACTGCCAATTGCTCGGCGCTGCCGCCGAAACACCGCTCTTCCATCTGCCCGTCTCCGAGGAAATTCTCGCCGTCTTCGAAGCGACATATCAACTCATGGACAACGTGCAGACATACGGGCAATTGGTCGCCGCCGCCGGCGCGTTGGCCCAATTTCTCAGCATGGCCAATCTCGCGCGACATTCGATCAACACGCGATCGAAATCGGCCGAAAAGAAACTCGAAAAGACGGCCCTGTTCATGCGCGAACACGTCGCCGGGCGTTACACGCTTCAGCAGTTCGCCCAAATCGCCCACATGTCGCCGCACCACTACTGCTCGCTTTTCAAAGCGCGGTATGGCTTCTCGCCGATCGAATACTTCAACCGCCTGAAGGTGCGCAAAGCGCGAGAGATGCTCGACAACGACGCCTTGCAGATCCGCCAGATCGCGCGCCGCGTCGGCTGCGACGACCCGTACTACTTCTCCCGCCTGTTCCGAAAGATCGTCGGCGTTTCTCCCCGCGACTATCGCAACAAGAAAAGCAGCCGTGACGACCGTTTCGCTCGCGGCGAGCCCGACGATTCGTGATCCTCGCGTCAGGCTCGGGCTAACAGCATGACCGTCGCATGGCCCGCGCCGAATCAGGCGGAAAGAGCAGGACGCTCGCGCCGACCCGTTTCCACGGCGGCGCCGCGGATCACTCCTGTACGATTGCCTCGGTCGGCGGTTGGTAGTCTTCCAACTCGGCCAGCCAAAGCCGAATCTCGTTGTCGTACTCGCTCGAAAGATTGCTCTTGACCAGTTGGCGGTGGAAACTGGCCGCGCCCTGCTCGACCAGGTCGGCCGCCTCGGCGCTCGGAAATCGTCGCATCGGATCCGGCGCGATCAGCCCCTGACAGAAAGTCATCAGCAACTCATTGCACACCACCTCTTCGGGCAGAATCTTCGGCAGTCGCTGCGCCAACAACCGCTTGGCCTCCAGTAGGTCCGGAAAGCTGGTCCGTCCCGCGAACGGTGGCGTCCCCGAAAGCATCTGGATCAGAACGTATCCAAGGCTGGCCAGATCGCTGCGCGGCGTCGACTCGTTCCCCTCGAGGACCTCGGGCGCGGCGTAGGCGGGCGTGCAGGTTCGCATCGGCGGCAGGTTCTCCAGCTCGAACGCCGAACCGATATCGACAATCTTCGCGTTTCCCGTCCGCTTGATCATGATATTCGACGGCTTCAGGTCGCCATGCACGACCCGCACGCGGTGCAGCGCGGCCAGCGCCGCCAGACAATCGCGAATGATGGCGATGGCGATTCCCGGCTTCAGACGCGGATGCGTCGGCCCCGCCGTCACAATGATCTCGTTGATCTCCTTCCAACGCCGATTGCTCACGCGATAACGAATGTGGTCCAACATCCGATTAT
>DOEZ01000002.1 GCA_003532715.1 Planctomycetaceae bacterium | reverse complement strand
CCGACGCGGATGCGGCCAAGCCGCTTCGGCGCCGACCATTTCACGCTTCGCTTGCTCGGCGATCGGACGAAGAACGCCGCGCTTTGGGATGAATTGCCGCCGTTGGACGGGGCGAATCGGTTTCTCGTGTCGTCGCTGAAACCCCGGGCCCTCGTCTTGGCCGTCGATCAGAGCGACAATCCGCTGCTGGTGGCCGAGACGTATGGGGCGGGCCGCGTGTTGGCGTTCGCCGGCGACACAACCTGGCGATGGCCCATGCGCGGGTTCGACGAGCCGCACAAGCGGTTCTGGCGGCAAGTCGTCCTTTGGCTGGCCAAGATGGACGAATTGCAGGAAGGCACCGTTTGGGTCCGCTTGTCGCAGCGGCGATTGGAGCCGGGCGGACGGCTCGAAGTGGTCGTCGGCGCCAACTCGCCGACTGGCGACCCCGTCGACGGCGCGACGTTCGAGGCCGAAGTGACGCTGCCCGACGGAACAACGAGCCCGCTGCGACTGTCGCGTCGCGGCACCAGCGGCGTCGGCACGTTTGCCGACACCCGGGCGGCCGGCGACTACACGGTGACGGTCCGTGCCCGCAAGGGAACTGAACCGCTCGGCGAATCGAAGGCCCGATTTCTCGTGTTCGAGGAAGACCTGGAACTCGACAACGCCTCGGCCGACACGACGGGCATGGAAGCGCTGGCCGCGATCACCGGCGGCCGGTCGATCGCCCCCGAACAATTGCCCGAGTTGCTGCGAGAACTGGTCGAGAAAACCGAGCACCTCGAAGAGAAGACCGAGATCAAACAAACGTGGTGGGACACTTGGCCGTTTTTCTTGCTGTTCGTTGGGCTGCTGAGTATCGAGTGGTTCTTGCGCAAACGCTGGGGGCTGGTGTAGGTTTCGCGCCGGCGGACGGTTCACCACGGAGGCACGGAGGGCACGGAGAAGGCGAACGAGGTTCAGTCGTCACTCGGCGACGAAGGGGCGACCCGAGCACCGCCGAATAGGTTCACCTGAACTGCCGCCGAGTGCCATTGCTGGCTTGTCCAGCAGTACCCATTTCGGTGAGAATCGTAGGCATGAAACGAACTTCAGGGTCCCGGGCTTCATGGGCCGGCAAGCAAAACGGTTCGGTTTGCCGCACACGTTTCGTTCGGACGGCCGACTGAAGAGGAGTAAGTGAATTTGTTGCATCCCCATTTTGGATTCCGTGATCCGGTCTCTCGTGCCAGACGCATGTCCCGGCAACTTCGCCAATGTGGCTCGGCCAAGATTGTCCTTTTGTTGCTGTTTGGTGCAATCGTCGTGGCGGGCTGCGAAACGAGTCGCGGGGAGCCATACAACGAGGTGGATACGAGCTCAGGGTCGAGTGCGGAAGACGCAACTTGCGCGGATGGAATTCGCCGCCTGTCAGCCGAGCAACTCACCATGTCGATAGGAGGACAGATTCCCGGAACGGACCGCCTTTTCCATGCTCACGTTCCGGCAAGAATGCATCAGGAAGGCTTGGAGCTTCTGACGACATTGGTTGAGATGAGAGCGCCGAGCAGTTCGTATGTGCCGGTGCAGCGGCGATGGTTGTTGATTGAGGATGGTTACTTCGCCATCAGGGTTAATAACGAATTCTGGTCAAGATATCAACTGAAGCTATTTCATCTTGACAATAGCACGCCAGAGTTGGAAATCCTCTGCTATCGCGAAAATTCCCCCGATCCGAGAGTAACCGGCGATCGCGCGGATGAGATTCCACCTATCATAAAGGGAACGGCCCTCAATCTCGAGGGCAAAGCGGCGCGACAAGTCTGCGGTTTCTTCGCCGAAGCTCTTCGAGAAGAAGATCCGCAGGCCGCCGATTGGTTCCGGGTTCGGCTGTGGATGTGTCGATTGCAGATGTTGTTCCCCTATCTTGTCGGGGCGTTTCTTGTCGTTGTCGTTTGGCATTGGTGGCGAGGAAGAAGGAGGCGGAGACAACGTGTTGCACGGCCGATCGATCGCCCCGGAGCAACCGCCCAGACTTCCTAGAGAGTTTCTGTTGCAGAAACAAAGGTACGTATGGGGTTGAGGTTCACTCGTCCGGGACGGAGTGCCATCAACCCGGCCCTCGGGTTCATGGTTTGAACACTAAGGGTTGCTTGCGCCGCCGCCTCGGCCGTCGTCGGGCGGCGGGGCCTGTCGTCGATAGGCTCCGGGGGTTTGGCCGGCATGTTTTTTGAAGAGTCTGCACATGGATTCGACGTGGTCGAATCCGGCGCGATCCGCGATGGCGCGGAGCGACAGATCGGTGTGCTGAAGAAGTTCTCTGACTCGTTCGAGACGCATTCGCGCAAGTTCGGCGCTCGGCGACCGACCGAGAGATCGCGTGAAACGACGCTCCAGGGTGCTGCGAGAAACGCCCGCGTGCCGCGCGACGTCCGCCGTGCGGATCGGTTCACAACAGCGCGCATGCATGAATCGCACCGCGTCGGCCACGTGCGGGTCGCTCACGGCCAGCACGGCGGTCGATTGTCGCGCGACGACCACCGAGGGCTTGATCAGAATGGGATTCGTCACGGGCTTTCGGCCCGAGAGCATTCGGTCCAGCAGAGCAGCCGCCTCGTAGCCGACCTGCCGCGCGGCGGGGTCGACGCTGGAAAGCGGCGGATCACACAGTTCGCACTGGACGGCGTCGTTGTCCACTCCAATAACGGCCACCTCGTCGGGCACCGCGATTCTTTGCTCGGCGCACGCTTCCAGGACTTGCAGCGCCCGCATATCGTTGCAGGCCATCAGCCCCGTGGGTTTTGGCAGGGATTTGACCCAGGCGGCCAAATGGGCAGCGCAACGCAAGGACCGCATTTCCACTCGCGACAGGCCGGTGTTCGGGCGTTGTCGTGTCGTTTCATAGACGTGGACGTCGTGGCCCGCCTCGGCCAGGAGCCGGACGAATAGACGCGATCGCGCGTCGGAGAAGAATAGGCCGGGATAGCCACAGAAGGCGAAGTGTGGGAGGTTTCGCTCGCGAAGATGCTCGATGGCAAGACGGACAACCGCCTCTTGATCGACCTCGACCGAAGGGATGCCGTCGAGCCGGTGCAGACCGAAGACATCGACCACCGGCACGCCTAACCGGCGGATCTGTTCGATGTGTTTAGTGGTTTCGATTCGGGCGATGATTCCATCCGCTCGCCAATCCGCCAACCGTGCCGGCGCCGGATCGCGAACCGCGCGCTCTTGATGAAAAAACGCCCAGTGTTCGTGCGCCCTCGCGTAGGTCGCGATTCCACGCAGCAAGTCGCGTCCGAAGGCGCGCGACGATTCGATCAACAAGGCAACGCGGCGTCGTTTCGTCATCATCCAGGGCTCGGATTGTAGGGGTATCAGCATTGTCCATTGAGGTTCATTCTATCTCGAATGACACAAAATGTCAATTCAAGAGACAAATGGTGTCATTGACGCCGAACTAACTTGCAGCAATACTGGCAACGAGAATCAGTTTCTGTTGCGGAAACAAAATAACTGTAGATGGTGGGGCGATTGCAGCGAGCCTTGTCGGAAACGCGTGAATTCTACGGAAAGACTCGCTGCAATCGCCCCACCCTACCTGTTACTGCGGGCTGGCGATCGTGACGATCGAGCAAGACGACCCGGGGCGTTTGAAAGTAGCAAGCATGAAGCAGTTGAACCTGATCTTGTTCGTCGGATTGGCATGGATCGCGGCGAGCGATCGGCCCATGGCCGACGAGATTCCGCCCGGCAACGCGGCCTTCGAGGGGAAGCTTCGCCGTTTGCCGGTCGGCGCGATTCGGGCCGGCGGCTGGATGCAGCGGCAGATGAAAGAGGACGCCGAGAAGGGTTGGGTCGCCGACCGCCAGGACCAGAGTCTGAGCGGTTCCTGGCTGGGGCCCGACTATGGCAAGAAGCCCTTCTGGCAGCCTTATCTCGATCGGAAGGGAGCGCCGGTTGACGGAGAGTTCCAGGCCCATTGGATGGACGGCGTGTTCCGCTTCGGCTGGATTGCCGGCCTGCCCGAGTATCGCAAGCTCGGCAAGCAGTGCGTGGATGAGTTGTTGGCCCACCGCGACCCGACCGGCTATTCGGGCGTCGTTCCACCGGAACAGCGATTCATCATCGATAGACACGACGGGCACTATGAGATGTGGGCCTACGGGGAGCACATCCTCGCACTGCTGCATTACTACGATTACACCGGAGACCAACGGGCCCTGGACGCCTGTCGCCGGGCGGCCGACTTGGTGTGCGCGAAATACGGGCCGCACAGCAACGAGAAGACGCCGATCCAAGGCTCCTGGTACACGTCGGTGGCGGCCGCTCTGGCCAAGCTCCACCGGCTGACCGGCGACAAGAAGTATCTGGACACGGCGGACCACCTTCTTCGGAGTTTTGACTACACGAAGCGCATCCTCGCCAATCCCTCGGAAATCAGCGGCCACTCGGCCGGCTGGCCGCTGATGCTCACAGCGATGATCGAGGTCTACCGCCGTACCGGGGCGGAGGATCTCGAAAAGGCGATGCGCCTCGCCCACGAGTTGACTGTCCGAGATCACCTGCAACCGCACGGCGCGCCGAGCGGCCAGGGCGAGGTCTACGCGCGGACCGGCCCCTATGTGAATACCGAGTTGTGCGATCCGTTCTGGTGGGTGTGGTGGTGGACGGAAATGGCCGCCTTGACCGGCGAGTCGACGTTCGCCGATTTCGCCGAAAAAGCCTATTTCAACGCTCTTCCGGGCCACCGAGCCAAGGACGGGGACGTCATGTCGTACTTCATGACGCCGAACCAATTGGTGGCGTCGCAAGCGGCGGCCCGAACGTATTATCCCAGCCGGTTAGAGGTCGAGTGCTGCCAGTCGAATGGTCCACGGATCCTGCCGATCGTTGCCGAGCACATGGTGCTGAAGACCGGCGACGGAGGACTGGCGGTGGTCTACTACGGGATGTCCGACGCCGAGGCGACGCTGTCGACCGGGGAGCGGGTCCGGGTCGTGCAGGAGACCGACTATCCGTTCGGCGAATTGGTGCGTATCGAAATGAAGGTTGACGCGGGGCCGGCCGAATTCCCGCTCTTGTTGCGCATTCCCGGCTGGTGCCGGACGCCGCGATTGGAGATCAATGGCAGCGAATTCTCCGGAACGCTTCGAGGGGGAGCGTGGGCGAGGATCGAGCGGAAATGGCGCGACGGCGACAAGATCGAACTGCGATTGCCCATGGAAATCCGCGTGGGCTTCTGGCGCGAGGCGGCTGCCTATGTCGAGCGCGGCCCGTTGCTCTACGCCCTGGAGGTTCCGTTCGACAAGAAGCCTTTGGATCGCTGGGGCGCGTTCGAAGCGTTTCCAACCGCCAATGCCGCTTGGAACTACGCGCTGCTGCTCGACCCCGAAAATCCAAGCAAGGGCATCAAGTTCACGCATCGCGACGTTCCCAAAGACTCGCCCGTGTGGCAGCAATCGCCGGTCTGCCTGGAAGTGGAGGCGTTTCACGTGCCCGACTGGGTATTTTCGGCCGATGCGACAGCCGAGCGGCCGGGTCCGCTGATGCCGCTGTTGCCGCCGAAATCGTACCAAGGGCTGGTGAAGGTCGGCGACTGGGGGCGGCACGCTCCCGCGAGCGAGACGATTCGCTTGGTGCCTTTTGGTTTCACGCTTCTGCGCATCACGTACTTTCCGTGGTGCGAGAAGGATATGAACGAGTGACGGCCAACAAGTATGGCCGGATAGGATTAGAAAGGCCGTCTAGATGCAATCCCGAGAAATCGTCCGCCGCGCGATCGAATTCGACCACCCTCCGCGTCTGCCCTTCTGGCAGCACGAAATGGAGTCGGTGCCGGACGACGTCTGCGACATTTGGGAAATGGACCGGGCCAAGGCCGGATGGTTCTTCGACCGCGCCACGTGGGACGACTGGGGTTGTCGCTGGGCACGGACGGAGAAGAACAACATGGGCCAGGTCGTCGAGAGCCCGCTGGCCGACTGGTCGGCTCTGGACGACTACCGGCCGCCGGAGCCGAACGATCCGTTCTACTTCGAACGAATCGAGCCGGAGTTGCGCAAGGCGGGCGATCGCTACGTGGTGGTAACGAGCCACTTCAGCCTTCTCGAACGGTTGCACATGCTTCACGGCTTCGCCGAGACCATGCAGGATTTTTACCTCGAACCGCGGCGGATTCATCGCGTGTTGGACATGGTGCTCGACTTCAGTGTTGCCCGTTTCGGCGAGTTGCACCGCCGCTTCGGCGAGGCGATCAACGGAGTCTTCCTCACCGATGATTGGGGAACCCAGCAAGGCATTTACGTGCGACGCGAGACGTTCGAGGAGTTTTTCGCCCCGCGCTATCAACGACTATTCGACGCGATCCACGGCTTCGGCTGGCATGTGATCCTTCACAGTTGCGGGCGGATCAACACGTTGGTGCCGCGGCTTGTCGAACTGGGCGTTGACGTGCTGAACATGCAGCAGCCGCGGTGTTATGGGCTGGTCGAGTTCGGCGAGCAATTCCGCGGCAAGGTTTGCTTTCTCACGACGGCCGATATTCAATCGACATTACCGCGAGGCAACGAGCGGGAGGTTCGCGAGGAGGTTCAACAGCTCGTCCGCCACTGGAGCACGCTGGACGGCGGGTTGATTGTGTTCAACTACGGCGATCCCGAGGCGTTGGCCGTTACGCCCGAAATCACCCGTGTGATGTTCGACGAGTTCGGCAAGCTGGCTCGTTACTGGCAGGACGTGGCTGGTGGATAGACGGGTTGGGTTATTGTGTGCTTCTACCCGCACTATCGCCGAACGTGAACCCGGCCGTCGGGCTGGCGGGGTCAGTGGCACTCGCGGTTTTTGATCTCGGCGTTTCGGCGGGACGAACGCAGGCTACTTCTTCTTGGCCGCGAACACCTGGAACTCAGGGAGGGTCGGCGCCTCGGTTGCTTCATGCAGATTCAGACGAATCGCTTGGGCGGTGATCGGGGCGAAATCGACTCGCAACTCTTCGCCGATCTTCCCTCCCTCATGGACGGTCTTCCACTGGCCGTCGGCCTTCACGTCGATGGTGAATCGTCTCACTCTCTGGCCATAAGCTTCCTGGATTAATACGCCGGCGACGACCACGGACTCGCCGAAGTCGACTTCGAGCCACTGATTGTCTTTCTGGTCGGACGCCCATCGCGTTGCCGGGTCGTCGTCGACCGCGAATTGTGGCCCATACGCTCTCACTTGCTTCCGAAAGACGCTCGACGCCGTGGCCTTCTTGCCCGCGGCGACCGAATCGGAGGCAAGCGTGCCGGGATTGGCTTCGGCGGCCGGGCCGTCGAGGGTGAGCATGACGATCACGTCGACGTCGTTGCGGGCGTTCTGGTCGAGCGTGATCGTGATCGACTCGTCGGTCTGTTCGACTGTGGCGGAGCCGCCGGTGAGCACCTTGCTGGAGACGATCTTCTTCTCGATCGGCGGGAGGGTGATTGCACTTCGTCCGGCGTCGAGAATGTGCAAATAGACGATATTGTCGCGATAGGTCGCCACGCCCCACGGGCTTGTTCGAAACGGCCCGCCGCGCGTGTCGTAGATCGATTCGCCGTATTTCGCGAGCCACTCGCCCATTTCGCGGAGCCGCTCGACCTGGCGGGGCTCGATGCGGCCGTCGGGCATGGGGCCCACGTTGAACAGCAGGCTGCCGTCGCCGCCCACCACTCGGACCAGCGTCTGAATGCACTGTTTGAACGACTTCATGTCGTCGTTCGGTTTCCAGGCCCACTGGCGGCCGATCGTCATGCAGGTTTCCCAAGGCCGGTCGATTTGCATACCGCCGATCCGCTGCTCGGGCGTATCGTAGTCGGCGGACACGCCGGCCCGGTTGTTGACGAGGATGCCGGGCTGCAGTTCGCGGCACATATTGATGAGCCGCGGCGCGTCCCAGTCGTCGGACTTTCCGCCAAGGCCGTCGAAAAAGAGCATGCGCGTCTTGCCGTAGTTCGTCAGCACTTCACGCACCTGGCCGTGCAAGTATTCGATGTACTTCTTGTGACGCTCGGGGCCGTTGTGATAGTCGGGATGATGCCAGTCGGGTTGCGAGTAGTAGACGCCCCAGATGAAGTCGGCTTTGTGGCAAGCGTCGGAGAGTTGCTTCACGATATCCCGCCCATAGGGTGATTCGGGGCTCGTGATCTTGTAGTCGGTCAGGGCCGAGTCGAACATGCAGAAGCCGTCGTGGTGCTTGGTCGTCAAGACCATGTACTTCATTCCGGCGTCCTTGGCGATTTGGACCCATTCGTCGGGATCGAACTTCGTCGGGTTGAACGTCTTGTAGAGATTGTCGTAGACGTCGACCGGCACGCCGCCCGTGGGCAGAAAGTCCGCGCCCCGCCCTCGTCGCGCGCCTCGGCGTGACCAGCCGATCTCGGTCCCCTCGAGGCTGACCGGTCCCCAGTGAATGAACAGGCCGAACTTCAGTTTTCGCCAGGCTTCGATATCCTCGGCCGAGGCCTTGGATATCTCGGGTTTCACGTCGGCCGCTCGCGCGGTCCCGGCGGCCATGGAACAGATTAGCGCGAACAGTGGTCCGTAGAGGAGGAAGCATCGTCTTTTCATGGGTGGCCTTTCGCGACGAAGAAGGGTTGTGATTTCGAAGAAAGGGCGGGACCTTTCAAGCATCCTTGGCCAAACGGTCCGCCGATTTGGGCTCGCATCGTTTGTCTGATGTTGCGGTGGGAATGAAGGCAAGGGTAGGGAGCATCGAAACCATGTCCGACTCTCTTCAAGTCGAACTCTCGGATTATCGCCGACGACAACGAATTGCGGCAATGGACAATCCGTGGAAGTTGATGGATTATATTCCGACTTGACCAACTCGTTCACTTCGGCTTGGTTTCGTGCGGCACCAGGGGCTTTGCCTTGTCGACGAACGCGGCGGGACGGCTGTTGGCGTGCAAATCCTTCTCGAAGGCGTCGGCGTAGCCTTGCAACCGCTCGACGATCTCGGGCTGTTCCGCGGCGACGTCGCGCGTCTCGCCGATGTCGGTGTCGAGGTGGTACAACGCGGCCGGCGTTGTCGGATTTCCCCGACGGTCGCTTTTGGCGAGGTGCAATTTCCACGGGCCCGATCGGACTGCCCGAAGGTTGTTCTGCGCGTGGTAGAAGAACCGATCGTGGGGCGATTTCGCGCCGGGACGGCCCGCGAGCACCGGCCAGATGTCCTTTCCGTCGATCACGCGGTCGTCGGGAATCGGGGCCCCGGCCAGATTCGCGAACGTCGGCATCAGATCCATCGCGGTCAGTAACTCGTCGCAAACCCTACCCGATGGAATCTTGCCGGGCCACCATGCGACCGTCGGTTCGCGCATGCCTCCTTCGAACGTGCTTCCTTTTCGCCCGCGCAATGGCCCCGCGCTGCCGACCGCTGGTCCATTGTCCGATGTGAAGATGACGAGCGTGTCGCGGTCGAGGTCGTGTTGTTTGAGGGCCGCGACGATTTGACCGACCGACCAGTCGACCTCCGCGATCGCCTGTCGAAACAGCTTTTTTCGCGTGCCGTAATCGACGAAACCATCCTCCTTCGCGAGCTGCTCCTTGACTTCCCGCGGAACATCCTTCATGTACGGAGGCGACACGTGCAGGGGCGTATGGGGAATCGGGTGGGCCAAGTAGAGAAAGAACGGCCGTTCGCGGTTCTTCTCGATGAACGCGACGGCACGTTCGGTCACTCGTCGGGTCAGGTAGTCGGCATTCGGTTCGACCTCGATGACTCGTTCGCCTTCGAGCAGCGGGAGCGGGGGAAACCGGAATCGATCCTGTCTCGGATGGAACGGGTGGATGTCGTGGCTGTACGGGATGCCGAAATACTCGTCGAATCCCTGACGCGTCGGCAAAAACTCCGGCTGATCGCCCAAGTGCCACTTGCCGAACAGACCAGTCGCGTAGCCGGCCTTCTTCAACATCTCGGCGATCGTGATCTCGTCGGGATTCAGCCCTTTCCGATCGCCCGCCAGCAGCACGACGAACGTCGATCCGGTGGCCATTCCAACGCGGCGAGGATAGCAGCCGGTCATCAGCGCGGCGCGCGAAGGCGAACACAGCGGCGCGGCCACGTAGAAGCTCGTCAGTCGCGTTCCCTCCTCGGCCAGTCGGTCGATCTGGGGCGTTCGGACGTGTTCGCCGCCGAAACAACTCAGATCGCCGTACCCTTGGTCGTCGGTGAAGATGATGATGAAGTTCGGACGCCTGGTTTCCGCCCCGATCGCCACCGCGCGGATTGAGAGGGACAGAATCGAGGCAACCATGAGGCCGCGGAAGACACCTCGGAGGATCGACGGCATGGGTGGGTTCCTTGAAACAACGGGAAAATGGGCCGGTCCGAACCAATTGCCATTGTAGCACGGAGAACTGGGCGATGGCAAGACACACCTTCGAGGCGGCGACGAAGGGCTATCTTGCTCGCGCCGTATGAGAGTTGTACGATGAGAGAATCGCTCGAAGCTGTTCTTCGACGTCGACAAGAACCGGTGGAACTTGACAGCCTGACACGATCAGATAATCATTGATATTCCCGTCGGCAATGAAGTTGAAAGTACTGTAGGGTGGGTCGAGCGAACTGTAGGGTGGGTCGAGCTCCGCGAGCCCCACCAGGCGAACTGTCTTTTGGAGAGAAACGGAAACGGCCTACCTGGACCGCATGATGTCGCGAACGGTGGACGCCGACGGCTCAAGCACGATGCACTCGCCCGCGACCGAGTACTCTGTCTACGACCACGACAACTCGACCAACTGGGGTTTGGAGAACCTCTCGACCAGCGACGACGGGACGATCCCCTTCGGGGCCAACCCGGCGACCGACGCGGGGCGTGAAGTTCATGGATAGGGAGACTCGGCACATGTTGACTTGGTCTAACGCCAGTAGTGCAACGGCTCGTGCCTTTGCCTGTGCGAGAAAGAAGAAAGGTTTGCGGGGATCGTTCAGCGATTGCGCACACCCTTTGATTGGCGTTCTCACTGTCGCACTCATCGTACTAAGCGGCTGCGGTCCATCTTGTACGATTCGCACGTTTCCAGAGTCGCATCGTCACCTCCGACGTCTTTCCTGCTCGCCGGATGGCCGCACTCTTGTGACGGGCAATAACGGCCACGTGATGGTGTGGGATGTGGCTTCCGGCACGCGTCTGAAAACCATCACGGTTTCAGGTGACGTGGACGCAATAGCCTACTCACCGGCCGGTGACTTTGTAGCCGTGGCCATAGGTCTAGACATCGATATTTGGAGCACGACGACGTGGCAGAAAGAGCGAACTTTGCGGGTGAAGGGTGCCGTTGAG
>DOEZ01000413.1 GCA_003532715.1 Planctomycetaceae bacterium | reverse complement strand
ATGGATGATGATTGTATCAGACGAGGCTGGCCAGGGGAAATGGGTGCGTCGCACGTCTCAAGAATCGCGAAGACACAACAGGGCGAAAACGCGAGACTGTTTTCCCTTTCCCCCCTTTTCCCTCTTTCCGAATCGTCTCCTCAAGCCTTCGCGACAATCACTTGGCGCCCAGCCGCTCTTGGAGCTCGCGAGCCCGGGCCAGGTCGGCGTGGGCGGCGTCTTGGTTTCCGAGGCAGTCGTGGATCAGCCCGCGCAGCGAATAGGCTTCGGGCATTTGGGGGCACAGTCGGACGGCGTCGTTTGCGTCGGCCAACGCTTGTTGCCAATCGCTTAGTAAGGCGTGGGCGCTGCCTCGGGCGCAATAGGCTCGTCCTTCTTTGGGAACCAGGCGGATCATCTCGGACAGGTCGCCCGCGCCGCGACGCGACAGTTCGGCGTCGCCGCCGCGCTGAACGGCTCGAAGGTAGTGCAGCCCCCGCTCGCACCACGCCGCCGCGAACGTCGGATCGAGTCGGATAACCTGGTTCAGATCGGCCAGGGCCGCGTCGAAATGCTTCGCGGCGGCCGTCGCGTCGCCATCGGTGGCGGCGGCGACCGCACGGAGATGGCCTCGGCGGAAGAACACGGTCGCACAGTCGGGCGCGAGCCGGGCAATCATATCGAGATCGGCCACGGCGAAACGGCAATCCTCGGGATCCTTCCAAGCGTGAAACCGAGCGTCGAACGCCTCGACGCGCATTCGGTAGCCTTGCGGAATGTTGGGCGACTTCTCGATCAGACGAGTCGCCAGCCGGACGGCCTGATCGAAATCGGCGACCGAGGCAGCCTTGTGCCGTTCGGCCACGACCATCGCTTCGGTGCCGCCGCCCGTTTGAGCCGCGTGCATCGCCTGCTCGTACTTCGCGGCATGAGTTCGTCCCCGTTCGATATGGGCTTCGACCGAATCGGGCAGGAGGCGGATCATCTGGTCGTGGTCCTCCAACGCCCGATCGAATTGCCGCAGCGTGCGGAACGCCAACGCCCGGGAGCGATAGGCCGCCGCGTCGTTCGGGTTGGCCAAAACCGCCTCGCTGGCCAGCTTGATCCCGCGATTCAGATCATTCGTGGCCGACTCCAGCTCGCCCCTCTTCCAGCGAATGCCGCCGCGAGCGATGTAGGGCAGCGACAGATTCGGATCGAGCCCGACGGCCGAGTCGTAGTCTTCGAGGGCCCGGTCCCAATAGTCGCGATATTCGGCGATCAGCCCGCGTGAGTAGTGAGCCCGCGCGTGCTTCGGATTAAGACCGAGGGTCCGGTCGAAGTCATCGACGGCCTGGTCGAGACGCCACGTCTTACGAAAACACTCGCCGCGCAGGTAATGATAATCGGGCTCCGGCGAACTCGAAATGGCCGAATCGAGCGAGGCGATGGCCGCATCGTAGTCGCCGCCCGCGAATTCCTTCTCGGCTTGAAGATACGCTTGGTCGTCCGTGCGAACGGTCGCGGCCGACGCCGCCTGAGGCACCCCGAAACAAATCACGACAATGGCACTCACAACGGCCGCCCAAGCGAAACAGGACGCGGCGCGGACTTGCCGCCGTGGCGATGATGTTTGATTTTCCATAACAGGCTCCCTGAAGTTTCTTCTTGATTGCCAACAACGATCCTCCGTGCCTTTGCGTCTTGGTGCGAGCATGATTTTCGCACAGAGACACAAAGAAATCTTGATAATCAGCGAGGATTAGCGAAGATCAGTGTTCTCAACTCCCTCTTCGTTTCAGGTGTTGGTCAACGTTGTTTTGCTTAACTTGGTGTCTATGGGATGAATCGTTTCAGAACCCTCGCTCGCGCTTCGGGCTAGTATGGGCTCGTGGATAGTCCGGGATAGTCGTCTTTCCGGTCTTTCCGAATCTTCGTCAGCACAATCCGGATTGTCAGACGCCATATTGTGCCCCGAAGAACGAATAACCTCCAAGAGCAATTCGGCCGAATTGCCACGCCACGGAGGGGTGAGGTCGAAACAACCCTTCTTGACCCTTCTTAGGGGAATAGTTAGATTGCGATGTTGGATTCGATTGCGCCACTTCAGCCTCTGCGAAGCGTTTGCCCTGGGTAAATGGATGCGGGGCATGTCTGGTCGCATCAGCCTTAACAGCCCCTCCTAGGTACCCTGGATTGCCATGGACATTCTGGAACGAATTTGGGAAATCATATCCGATTTCTTCGGTGGCCTCAGCCGGGTCATCGAGCGCGGAATCACCGCGCTGTTCGGCTCGTCCAACGCCAGATATCTCCGACGGCTTCAGCCGAAGATCGACGCCATCAATGCCCTGGAGCCAAAGTATCAGGCGATGACCGACGCCGAGTTGCGCGAGCAGACCGACAAGTTTCGCCGTCGGCTGGCGGCGGGCGAAACGCTTGATGACCTGCAGGTCGAGGCGTTTGCCGTGTGTCGCGAGGCGGGCCGTCGCGTGCTCGGACTGCGCCACTACGACGTCCAGTTGTTGGGCGGCATGGTCCTGCACAGCGGCAACATCGCCGAAATGGTCACAGGCGAAGGAAAGACCTTGGTCGCCACACTGCCGACATATCTCAACGCCCTGGCCGGCCCGGTCCACGTCGTCACGGTCAACGACTACTTGGCTCGCCGCGACATGGAATGGATGGGGCCGCTCTACATGGCCCTGGGCCTGACGGTCGGCGCGATCCAGAGCAACATGGACAACGACAACCGCCAGAAGGCCTACTCATGCGACATCACCTACGGCACGAACAACGAGTTCGGGTTCGACTATTTGCGTGACAACATGCGCCCGGCGGCCTGGGGCGATTCGCGATACCCCAAGTACATGCAGCAAGTGCAAGGGCCGCTGCGCTACGCCGTGATCGACGAAGTCGACAACATTCTCATCGACGAGGCGCGGACACCGCTGATCATCTCGGGGCCGGCGCACGACGACGTGACGCGCTACGCCCGGGCCGACCGCATCGCCCGGCAATTGAAGAAAGACCTTCATTTCGAGGTGAAGGAAAAGGAACACTCGGCCCACTTGACCGACGAAGGCGTGCGAGCGGCCGAGCAGTTGGCCGGCGTCGAGAGTTTCTACACGGCGGGCAACATGGAGTGGCCCCACCTGATCGACAATTCACTAAAAGCCCACCACCTCTACAAGCGCGACGTGAACTATGTCGTCCAGAACGGCGAGATCATCATCGTCGACGAGTTCACCGGCCGGCTCATGCCGGGGCGCAACTGGAGCGACGGGTTGCACCAGGCGGTCGAGGCCAAGGAGGGCGTGCAGGTCAAGGAAGAAAACCAGACTTTGGCGACGATCACGCTGCAGAACTACTTCAAACTCTACGACAAGATCTGCGGCATGACCGGCACGGCCATGACCGAGGCGGCCGAGTTCTACAAGATCTATAAACTCGACGTGTTTGCGATACCGACGAACCGCCCCTTGCAGCGGCTCAACTGCCCCGACGTCATCTACCGCACCGTGAAGGAAAAGTATCACGCCATCGTAGACGAAATCGAGCAGATGCACAAGTACGACGTGCTCTGGCTCGACACGGGCAAGACGGTGCGCGGAAACATCCTTCGCGAGGAAGAGAGCACGCTCGAGTTCAGGCCGGAGGGCGAACACGCCGGACAAACGATCCCCCGAGCGCGCGTCAAGGAGACCGAGCACCGGGGTCGGCCGATTCTCGTCGGCACGGTTTCGATTGAAAAGAGCGAACTACTCTCGGAGATGCTCGACCGATGCGGCATTTCGCACCAGGTGCTCAACGCCAAGCATCACCAGCGCGAGGCCGAAATCGTCGCCCAGGCGGGCCGAAAGGGCGCCGTGACCATCGCCACGAACATGGCCGGACGCGGAACCGACATCATTCTCGGCGGCAATCCCGAGGCGATGGCCTGGGGCAAATTACAGGAGAAATACGCCACGCGACTCGACGTGCCTCAGGAGGAATGGGACGCGCTGGTCGGCGAAATCGAAAGCCGCGAACAGATGAAGGCCGAGGGCCGCGAGGTCGCCCGGCTCGGCGGACTGCACATCATCGGCACCGAGCGGCACGAGGCGAGGCGCATCGACTTGCAGCTTCGCGGACGTTGCGGCCGACAGGGCGACCCGGGCAGCAGCCGGTTCTTTCTCTCGCTCGAAGACGACCTGATGCGGATATTCGCCGGCGAGTGGGTCAAGAACATCCTCACGCGGCTCGGCATGAAAGAAGGCGAGGCGATCGAAAGCCGCATGGTCTCGCGGCGGATCGAGGGTGCCCAAAAGAAGGTCGAAGAACGCAACTTCGAGGTCCGCAAGAATCTGCTCGACTACGACGAGGTGATGGACGAGCAGCGCAAGCGGGTCTACGGCTACCGCCAGGCGATTCTCGACGGGACCGACTGCAAGCAGTTGATTCTCGACATGATCGACCGCCAGATCGAACACTACCTGAAGCAGTTCCTCGATCGCGACTATGGCAGCGACTCGTTCGCGAAGTGGGCCGGCGGGATCCTTGGTGTCGAGTTGGACGCTCGCGATTTCCGCCGCATGAGCTTCGAGGAGGCCGAGACCTTCGCCAAGAACGAAGCCGAACGGCTGGCCGAGGGACAGGTGCTCGACGCGATCGAGGAGAACCTGCCCGAGGACGCCGACCCGAGTGAATGGAACTGGGCCGCGCTGGCCAAGCTGGTCAACACACGCTGGCGGATGAGCGTGCGCGACCGCGACTTGCGGAAGATCGGCCGCGAGCACCTGGCCGAAATGCTCATCGAGAAGGCTCGCGAGGCGGTTCAGGGAACCGATCTGGGCCAAGGGGCTCGCTTCCTCGATCCCGATTTCAGCGTGCTGTCGGCTTGCGGTTGGATCAAGCACAAATTCGACGTCGACACCGACATCGAGGAATTTCGCAATCTCGAATACGAACCGTTTCGGGCCAGGATCGCCGCGCTGGCGCGCCGCGTCTATCACGAAAAGGAAACCGAATTCCCCGTGATGGCCGGGTTGTACCATTTCACGACTCGCGACCCGTCGGGCCACAAACGCTACGACCGCGAGAAACTGGCCCAATGGGCGCGCGACCGGTTCCACGTCGAACTCGACCCCGAGGATCTGCACAACAAACAGCGCGACGAAATCCGGGCGCTGTTGGTCGACCAAAGCCGCACGGATCTCGAACGAGCCAAAAAGGCGATCGAGGAACTCAACGAGCGGTTCGACCGGATGCTCGCCGGCCGCGAAGCGTCGGAAAACGCGATGTTGGAGGCAAAGGTCAGCGGGCGGTTACAGGACTTCGCCGACTGGTTGGGCAAAACGGTTGCGTGGGACATGCCGATCGAGCGAATGGCCGCGCTCGAGCCGCGAAAGCTCCGGTTCCAGTGCGTCGAGGCCGTCGAAGACCGATACCGGCCCGAAATGCGCAAGATGGAGCGGGCGTTGGTCCTCCAACTGCTCGACGCGGCGTGGAAGGACCATTTGCTGGCGATGGACCACCTGAAGAGCAGCATCGGGCTGCGCGGTTACGCCCAGGTCGATCCGAAAGTCGAATACAAACGCGAGGGAATGCGGACGTTCGAGGTCATGTGGACGTCGGTCGGCGAACGGATCACCGACCTGGTCTATCGCATGGAGCAACTCGATGAGCGCTTCGTGGGGTCCACCTGGACCGAAGCCGAGGCGATCCACGAGGAAGCCCCGTCGGCCGACCAGATCGCCGAACAGCAACAGGCGGCAATCGACGGAACCCAGGCCGATCGGAAAATGGAGCCGATCCGCCACCGAGGCCAGCGCGTCGGCCGCAACGACCCGTGCCCCTGCGGCAGCGGAAAGAAATTCAAGGCGTGCTGCATGCGCAAAGGGGCGTGACCGGGGAGTGGAGTGCCACTGGTTCCGCCAGTGACGCAGCGTCGGGGTCCGTGGTCACGCGTGAAAGCGTCTTCACGGATTGATAAGTTGTTCCCCTTTGGGCCGGCCAAGGAACCCAAGCGTGCCGTACCTGCTCAATCTGGTCTACCTGTTGCTTCTGCTTCTCGCCATGCCCTACTTGGCGTGGAAGTCGCTTCGCGCGGGGAAGTATCGCGCGGGGTGGAGGGAGAAGTTCTTGGGTCGCGTCCCTCGGCGCGTCGGCGAACGGCCTTGCATTTGGCTTCATGCGGTCAGCGTCGGCGAGGTGAACCTTTTGCCGGGGCTCATCCGTGATCTGCGCCGCCGACGGCCCGAGGTCGAGTGCGTCGTGTCGACGACGACGAGGACGGGCATGGAACTGGCGCGGAAGCGGTTTCCCGAGTTGTCGGTGTTCTACTGCCCGCTGGATTTCAGTTGGGCCGTTCGCTCGGCCGTGCGGCGCATTCGCCCCGACGTGCTTGTTTTGGCCGAGTTGGAGCTTTGGCCAAACCTGATCGGCGCGGCGCGAGCGGCCGGCTCGCGAGTGGCCGTGGTCAACGGCCGGTTGAGCGAAAACAGCTTCCGAGGGTATCGACGAATTCGCCCCCTGGTGGCCAGACTCTTGCGAACGATCGACCTGCTGGCCGTGCAGGACGAGACGTACGCTGAACGCTTTCGACAACTCGGCGCGCCGGCCGAGCGGGTGTGCGTGACTGGGTCGATCAAATACGACGGGGCCGAAACGAACCGCGACAACCCAACGACACAAGCCCTGCGGCGATTGGCCGGCTTGGCCGAGGACGATATCGTCTTTCTGGCGGGCAGCACGCAGGAGCCCGAGGAACGGCTGGCGCTGGACGCATGGCGGAGCTTGGCGGCCGAGTGGCCCCGGCTTCGCCTGATCGTCGTTCCTCGTCACCCCGAACGATTCGACTCGGTCGCTCGGATGTTGGACGCCTCGGGCGTCGGCTGGCGGCGGCGCAGCGAACTGGACGCTTGCGAAAATCCGGCCGACGCACGTGTCCTGTTGGTCGACGTGATCGGGGAACTGGGCGCGTGGTGGGGAACCGCCCGAATCGCATTTGTCGGGGGGAGCATGGGCAGTCGCGGGGGTCAGAACATGATCGAGCCGGCGGCCTACGGCGCGGCGGTCTGTTTTGGGCCAAACACGCGGAACTTCCGCGACGTGGTGACCGCCATGCTGGCTCACAACGCGGCCGAGGTCGTCGAAGACGGCGAGGGATTGGCTCGATTCGTCCGACGGATGCTCGAAAACCCGAACGAAGCGGGCCGCCTGGGCGGCAGCGCCCAAGCCCTGGTGCGGAACCAGCAGGGGGCCACGGCTCGAACGGGAAGCTTGCTTTCGGGGCTTCTCGAAAAAGTGCCGGCCCGCCCCGTTGCCTGACGCCCCACTCACGCGTTATAATTGGCAACCTGAGGAATCTCGTCCATTCCTTGATTCACGACCACAACCGACGCAAGAAGGAGGAATGTCCCGTGTCGCAAGGCAAGTTTCTGTTCACGAGCGAAGCAGTCAGCAAGGGTCATCCGGACAAACTGGCCGATCAGATATCGGACGGCATCCTCGACGCGATTTTCGAGCAGGATCCCAACAGCCGGGTCGCTTGCGAGACCATGGTGACGACCGGCGTGGCCATTGTCGCGGGTGAAATCACGACGAAGGCCGTCGTCGATTATCCGCAAGTCGTTCGGGCCGTCATCCGCGAGGTGGGCTACACCGACGACGCCATGGGAATTTGCGCCGACACGTGTGCCGTGATGGTCACTCTGGACCGGCAGAGTCCCGACATCGCCATGGGCGTGAACGAAGACGGCAGCCGCGGCAAGGAGATCGGCGCCGGCGACCAGGGTCTGATGTTCGGCTACGCCTGCGACGAGACGCCCGAGCTGATGCCCCTGCCGATTTGGCTGTCGCATCGCATCCTGAACCGGTTGACCGAGGTCCGCGAGCGGGGCGAGGTCGCGTGGCTGCGTCCCGACAGCAAGAGCCAAGTGACGGTCGAATACGACGGGCACAAGCCGGTCCGCATCGACACGGTGGTCGTCTCGACCCAGCATTCGCCCGACGTCACGCAGAAACAAATTCGCGACTACATCATCGAGCACGTCGTTAAACCGGTGTTGCCGGCCGAGTTGGTCAACGGCGAGATCACGTACCACGTCAACCCGACGGGCCAGTTCATCGTCGGTGGCCCGCACGGCGACTGCGGGTTGACCGGGCGCAAAATCATCGTCGACACCTACGGCGGCTGGGCTCGCCACGGCGGCGGCGCCTTCAGCGGCAAGGATCCCACCAAGGTCGATCGCAGCGCCGCCTACATGGCGCGTCACGTGGCCAAGAACATCGTGGCCGCCGGATTGGCTTCGCGTTGCGAGGTCCAGTTGGCCTACGCCATCGGCGTCTCCGAACCGGTCAGTGTGCTGGTCGACACCGAAGGGACGGGCAAGATCGACGAAGAGCGGCTCTGCCAATTGGTCCGCGAGAAGTTCCCCCTCACGCCCAGCGGCATCATCAAATATCTCAACCTGCGCCGGCCGATCTATCGGCAAACGGCCGCCGGCGGTCATTTTGGCCGCAACGAGCCCGATTTCACCTGGGAAAGCACCCATCGCGCGGCCGAGTTGGCCAAAGCGGCCGGGTTGCCGACGGCGTCGTGCCGCGCGGTTCCATCGCCCAAGTGCGCGTGTCAGACCGAACGCGTGTAAACGTCCATGTCGTCTTCAACCGCATTTGGCGCGACCGACTCGCCGCGCGACGCTCGGCCCTCGGCCGCCGGGTTGCGCTATTCGGCTGTCGCGCTTGCGGCCGTCTTGGGAATCGTCGGAGCCATTCTCGTCTGGCGACGGTTGGCCGGAGCACTCGGACAACCGTTGCCGGCGGCGACGATGGCGCCATGGGCCTTGATGCTCTCGACCGCGGTTCTCGTTTCGCGGTGGCTTTGGCGTCGCGGCGTTGGCCGAACGGCGGACGGTCGTCGCGATTGGTTCTCCCATTGGGGCGCGTCGTTGTTGTTGATTGCCCTGGCAGCCGCGGTCAGCGTCGTCGGCACGTCGCCCGTCTCGCTGGCCGTGCTTTGGTGCATCGTCGCCTTGGAAGAAGGCGTTGCCTGGCTGGGACGGCGACAGAGCGCTCTCGAAATTAACTCGCCGTCATCGGATTGTGGTCTTCCGAGGGAACCACGCGTCGAAGGCGGCGGCGGCATGGGATTGGAGGCGGAGCCGCCGTCCAACGACGTTTCACTCGCGCCGAACCCTTCCGTCGGCGACACGGTCGACGACGCATTGCTCGGCGGTCGAATCACCCAGGAGTTCGTCCGCTATCGGTCGGCCCAGGGGAATGATGTTTATTCGGGCCGATTGCGAGTCACGATGCCGGCTCGCTCGCGTGCGACGAGTGTGCATATCGCCTTTTGTCCACCGTTCGCACGAGTGCCCGCGATCGAGCTCGAGCACGAAGGGGGGCCGGCCGGCCGAATCCAACCCGTTCAGGTGTTGCCCTACGGCGCGCGGTTCGACCTGAGGCTGGATCGCATCGCCGAGGAGGAATCGGTCGTCGTGCTGCGATTCTCGGCGACGTCGTCCGACGCGTGAGTCTACCGCGACTGGACCAAGTTCGCCTTCGTCATCTGAAGATAGTCGAGTGTGATGGCAATGACCTCGTCGAGGTAGAAGTCGCGTTCGATTTTCTTGCCGTTCCCGTCGACGAGTTTCTCCAGTTGTTTGTCCTCTTCCTTTTCGGTGTTCAACTCGGCCATCTGGGCCATGAACTTCTCCTCGTTGAGCGTTCGGTACTTGCGCTGTTTGTGTTCGCGATAGCGTTGGATGTCACGCTCGACTTCCTGGAAATCCTCGCACTCCTTGATGCGGTCGGCCGAGAGGGCTCGGAGCCGTTCGACGAGCGGTTTATTGACCGTGTCGACGCGTGGGAAGAACGTCTGGTCCACGCGGTCGAACGCGAGCGGATGATCGAGATCCGATTCGCTGATGTCTTCGAGGTGGTTGGTCAGGCTGGGCAACTCGATGTCGGCCAGCACGCCCCGGTTCTGCGTACTGTCGCCGCTGGGCCGGTAGAACTGCTGAATGGTGATTTTCATGGCCCCCAACTTCGGCGCCCCGGGGATCTGAAAGATCCCCATCTGCCGGGCGATGTCCACCAGGCTCTGAACGGTTCCCTTGCCGTGGGTCGTTTCGTCGCCGATGATCAGGCCGCGGCCGTAGTCCTGAATAGCGCCGGCGAGGATTTCGCTTGCGCTGGCGCTGAACTTGCTCGTTAGAACCACCAGCGGGCCGCTCCAGGCCATGCCCGCGTCGAGGTCGTAGTAGGTCTGCGTCTTGCCGTCCGACTCCTTGATCTGCACGACGGGCCCCTCGTCGATGAACAGACCAGTGAGGCTAATGGCTTCGCTGAGCGAGCCGCCTCCGTTGCGACGCAAATCGAGAATAACCGCGTCGACGCCTTGGGCATTGAAATCGTCGAGGATCTTGCGTACGTCGCGCGTCGTGCTGCGATAGTCAAGCCGCCTGGCGCGGTTGCCGTCCATGTCCATGTAGAAACTGGGCAGATCGATCACGCCGATCTTGAAGGGCGTGCCGTCGGGCTTGTGGCCGTCCTCGAAAACCGCGGCCTGCGCCTCCTTGTCCTTGAGTTCGATTCGGGCGCGCGTGATGTCGATGACCTTCAACGGCCCCCCGTCGGCCGGCTTCACCTGTAGACGGACCACGGTGCCGGCCGGGCCGCGAATCAGTAGCACGACGTCGTTGAGCCGCATGTCGACCACGTCAACGATCGGGCCCGTTTCCTGGCCGACGCCGACGATCTTGTCCTTCAATTTCAGACGGCCGTCCTTTTCGGCCGCGCCGCCGGGCACCAATTCGTGGATCGTCACCACGCCGTCCTCCGAACGCAACGAAGCGCCGATCCCCTCGAGTTCGAGCTTCATGGCGATCTGGAAATTGTCATAGGTGCTCTTCGACCAATACGCCGTGTGCGGATCGTACGCGCTGGTCATCGACGAAAGGTACATCTCAAGCAGGTCTTCGTTCGTCGTCTGGTGCATACGCTTCGCGAAACTGTGGTATCGCTGCCTGAGTTTGTCGAGGGCCGCTTGTCCTTCCAGACGCTCCTCGTCGCTCTCCTCCGACTTCAAAACGAGAAGATCGTACTTGACCCGCTTGCGCCATCGGTCCCATGCTTCTTCCGGCGTCTTGGCATGCTGGGCCTCGTCGGGATCGACGACCATTTCCTCGTCGACCGTGAAGTCATGCTCCATCGCCAAGGCTCGATCGACCATCGCCACCCGCTCGTCGAGTCGCTGCAAGAACCGCTGGAAGACCTTGTAAGCGAAACTCGTGTCGCGACGGACCAGCATGTCGTCCAGATCGGTGGCTGACTTCTCGAACTCGTCGATGTCCGACTGATAGAAATAGACCTTCATCGGGTCGAGCATCTTCAGAAAGATCCGGAGACATCGCCGGCTGATCTCGTCGTCCAACGGCCGCTGCAGCAGGTGTTGATTCCTCAGCAGCAACGTCACGGCGCTCGCCACGTGCCGATCGTCGGCCGTCGGACCTTCCGGCGCGGCCCAGCCTCGCGAAGTGCCGCCAAAAACCACGAGAGCGCCCAGAAGGCCTCCCCACCATATACGGGACGAATCCGTCGCGCGAGTCATGTAAATACCTCGATCTTCTGGCACGCAGGTCGTGCAACCATTAAAAAGTACGAAACCCGAGACCCCTCTTGCGGCGGGAATGTCGCGACTTCACCGTCCGTCCTCTTCCGGGCATCGCCGGCAAGGGAAAGCCGGGCGGATAGAACAGGCGAAGTTGGCATGTTCCGTCTGCGGCGTGACGCGCGCCCCCGAGCACACATATTCAATTCAGGTAGTCTCGTGTCTCAATCGTATCCGACCAGGACGCTGCGAGCAAGGTCGATGGGCAACAGCGGGGGGTTGATGTCCATCAGATTAAGGACGCGTCTCGGGTCTACCACTCCGTCGATGGATCACTCACCACCCGGCCGCCGATCGGCCGTTTTCCGTGCGACGTTCCCTTGGAGTCCGTCGCCTATCGCTATACTATAGGTACGTTGCTGCAAGGGGATCGGTTCTTGCGGTCTTTTTGCCAGGCACGCCGGGAAATCCGGATTATTCGTCGGCACAATCGCTCCGCCGAAGCGTCCGATCCGGCAACCCGCCTCGAAGGGGCTTGTTACACCTCAGTTTCCCACAAATGGATGCCTCGCCCATGCGTTTCATCGCCCGCACCATGCTCGCCGCCGGTCTACTGATTGCATTGTTCGCGACTGCTTCGTCGGCCGAGACCTGGCCTCGATTTCGAGGTCCCAACGGCTCGGGCATCGGGACGGCCAAGGAAATGCCCGCCACGTGGACCGAGGACGATTACCTTTGGCGCGTCGATCTGCCGAAGATGGGATTCTCCTCTCCAGTGGTGTGGAACGATCGCGTGTACGTCACCTCGGGCCTGGAAGACGACGGCACCCAGGTCGTTCAATCGCGCGACACGCGCGACGGCCGCCTGGTCTGGGCACGGCGGTTCGAGGCCGAAGCCTTCAAAAAACACCGACTCAACAGCTACGCCACCTCGACGCCGGCACTCGACGAGAAACATATCTACGTCACGTGGGGCGGCCCCGGGGGCTCGACCGCCGTCGCGCTCGATCGGATCACCGGCGAGGACGTTTGGCGCTACGAAATGGGACCCTTTGTCGCCATGCATCAGTTCGGCGCGTCGCCCATGCTCTTCGACGATCTTCTGATCGTGCTCAACGACCAGGACGCTCGCCGCGAGCTGCTCGCCCTGAACCGCGACACGGGCGAACTGGTCTGGCGGCTCGAAGAGGAAACCAAGGTCGAAGAAGAGGCGACCTATTCGACGTACGCCACGCCTTGTCTGTTTCAGCCGGATCAAGGCCCGTGCCAGTTGATCGTCGGCCGAAGCGAACTGGGCGTGAGTAGTTATGAACCGCGAACCGGCAAGCTGAACTGGCAACTCGAACTGTTCAAGTTCCGATCGGTCGGATCACCGATCCTCGCCGACGGCCGCGTCGTGGCCATTTGCGGCACCAGCGGCGTTGGTCGGCGCGCGGTGGCCATTCGGCCGGGCGTCGTCGAAAAGGGGATCGAGCCCGAAGTCCTCTACGACGTCGAGCGCTACCTGCCCTATGTGCCCACCCCGCTAGTTCACGACAATCTTTTGTTTCTGTTCGCCGATCCGGGCGTGATCAGTTGCGTCGACGTGGCGACCGGCAAGGAACTGTGGCACGAGCGCGTGAAAAAGGCGAAGTTCTACGGCTCGCCCGTCTTTGCCGGCGGAAATATCTATTGCATGACGGACGGCGGCGAGATGATCGTCTTGGCCGCCGCGCGCGAGTACAAGCCGCTTGGCCGGTTCGAATTGGGCGAGAAGACAATGTCCACGCCGGCGGTGGCCGACGGCGTGATGTACCTCCGCACCTACTCGCGCCTGATGGCAATCGGGCCGAAGAAGTAGTACCCGGCCGTCTACTATCGGCCCGGGTTCTCCTTGTCGTCGGGCGACGGTGTCGGTTCGGCCGGTGCGGTGAACGACTGCATGGACTCACGCGTCGGTGGCGGGGGCACGTTGTCGGGTATGGTGGCCTTTTGTTCGCCCTGGCCGCATCCGGTTACGACAGCAAGCAAAATCATGCCCAAGAGGGCCAGTCCTGAAGTATGCATTAGGATTGGTTTCCTTGAAGAAGTTGACGACAAAATGGACCATTCGACGGGCGAGACCGAACCTCGACGCGAGGGCTGGGGCCCGGCCGTGTTTCACTCATTCGTAGCTGACGGCCTGCCCGTCGTTTATTCCTGAAAGATACCGATATACGAGTTTATCGATGTCTTCGTTGAGCGTGCGAACGCTTCCGTCGGCAAAGCAGAAAAGGACGGACCCCGCGTGATGACTGCTGAACCGGGCGAACTGATTATGCGCGTCCATTCCATGTCTTGTATACATGACCCCGCATCCCGCCCATGCGAAACCGAAAGACTGGACGCCGCCGGAATCCGTCATGCCCTCGGCCTTGCACTCGCCGAACAGAAACGTGGTGCTGGTGCCGTCGCGGATGTCGCGGACGCGAGTCTTGGAACGGTTGCCGAATACGCCGATCACCCGATTCCCAACGTCTTCAACGAAGTAATGGTTGGGCTCGAGGATTTTGCCGAAATACCCGGTGGATCCGAGATAATGCGTCATTCCCGGATAGGGCTCCGTGGGATTCACCAGAAGGGTGCCGCCGTACACGACGCTGACGCTTCCGGTGCCGCCGCTGCTGCCGCCAACACAGAAGACCAGGGCCGCCAAAGCGACGCCGTCCTTGTATTCACGCGGATGACTGGGGCATATAAACGTCGGAACATTGGCGTGAGCCGCATTCCAAGAGAGCGTGAGATTCCACCAAGGCAAAACCGGCCGGGGCGACTTGCCGTTATCATAGCTTGCGTCGACGTCCAACAGCGAGGTGTAGGTCGTGCCGGTCGCCTGGTCAAATGGGTCGGCGATGTTGTTCATCTCCAAATAGGGAAGGAGAAAACAGAACACGCTGGTATGCTGATCCTTGAACGGCGGGTCAATCTCTTTTTTCGGATCAAGACCAAGATACCCAGGTGGGAAACGGGTGTTCGCCGACTCGAAATTGAGTGCCGCCTGACCGAGTTGCTTCAGATTGTTCGTGCATTGCATGCGCCGCGCCGCTTCGCGCGCCGCTTGAACCGCCGGCAACAGCAGCGCGATGAGGATCCCGATGATCGCAATCACCACCAACAGCTCCACCAGCGTAAATGCGCCCCTCCGAATTCTCATTCGTGTCACCACCAGCGAGTCCTCCCTTTGCCAATCTTGACCGAACACAGACAAAACCGGTCTCTCACACATGCCGGACGCGCGCCGGCCAATGCCCCCCATTCTATGTACCAAGCGTCACCCTGTCAAGGAATCTGTCCACAATCGCGAATTTCGCATCGGGTGACGATTCGACGAGTTCCCGCACCTGCCACACGGTGGAAACAGGCGACAAAGACGCAGAAACCGGGGGGGGTTATAGGCTGGTCGACGTCGGCAACATGACGATCGGTTGGCAACGTGTCGAGAACCGTCCTAAAATGCCGATTGTGGTTTTGGTGGATGTCCGGTATGAACAAGGTGGGCAGAGCCCTTTGCGCGGACGGGCAACGCCTCTTGGCCGCCGAAACCGTCCTCATTTTTCGGGCTGCTCCTTGGAGCCCCTCTCTAGGACGGTGGCTTGGCGGCTCGTCGTCGCCCGCGACCTGATTATTTTGACTAAACGGAACCGTCCGCGCCGGAGACGGATTTGAATGGCCTTAAGCCTAAGCTAACCTTGAGAATACGACGACGACCAACATAGAATGACGTGACCAGGCGCCGACCCAACACGGCACCCTCACCCGTGGCATGAAAAGACCGTGAGTACCGAACAATCCCTGAATCCCGAGCTGATCGAACAGACCAAGCACCAGATACGCTCGCTGGTCAGTGAGATCGCCCAGTTGTCTAAGACGGACATCGCGCCCGAGGAGTTCTACGCGGAATTCCTCAACCGCGTGGTCCAGGCTCTTGCCGCGGTCGGCGGCGCCGTCTGGGTGATGAGCGACGAAGGCCGGCTCACGTTGCAGTATCAAACCAATCTGCAAAAGAGCGGGCTGCGCGACAACGAGGAAGGCCAGCGTCAGCACGGCCGGCTCCTGCAGCGAGTCATGGCCGGCGGCGAAGCCGCGCTCGTGCCGCCCCACAGCGGCATCGGCGAAGACGACCAGGACGCCTCCAACCCGACCGATTTCCTCCTGGTGCTCGGCCCCCTGAAGACCGACGTCGAGGTCGTCGGCGTGGTCGAGGTCTTGCAGCGCGCCGAGACGGGCATCAGCGCCCAGCGGGGCTATCTGCGGTTTCTCGCGCAAATGTGCGATCTGGCGGCCGACTTCATCAAGAGCCGCCAACTCCGCCATTTCTCCGACCGGCAAGTTCTTTGGACGCAACTCGAAGACTTCACGCGCCGCGTCCATGGAACGCTCGACCCGTACCTCACGGCCTACACCATCGCCAACGAAGGCCGGCGGCTGATCGAATGCGACCGCGTCAGCGTGGCCATTCGACGCGGCCGCAAGTGCCGCATCGAGGCCGTAAGCGGCCAAGACCTGTTCGACAAGCGATCAAACACGATCCGCTTGCTCGGCCAACTCGCCACGCGCGTGACCGAGACGGGCGACCCGGTCTGGTATTCGGGCGACACGAGCAACATGGCGCCTCAGGTCGAGGACGCGGTCCAGGAATATGTCGACGAATCGCACTCGAAGACCGTCGCCGTGCTCCCCTTGTGCCGCCCCGAGCCCACCGAGGAAGAACGCGACCCGGAGAAGGTCTACACGCCCGAGGAACCCATCGGCGCGTTGATCGTCGAGCAGATCGAGGACAGCCGCATTCCCGAAACGATGGTTCACCGGGTGGCGGTGGTGGCCGAGCACAGTTCGGTGGCCATGGCCAACGCCATGGAACATCAGAACCTGTTTTTGATGCCGCTTTGGCGAGCCTTGGGCAAGACGAAATGGGTCTTGCACGCTCGCACGCTGCCCAAAACGGTCGCGGTCGTGGTTGCGGTTGTCGCGGTGATTCTGGCACTGATCTTCGTTCCCTGGCCCTACGAGGTCACGGCCGACGGCACGCTTGAACCGGTCGAGCGCAGCGCCGTCTTCGCGCGGATCGACGGCACGGTCAAGCAGATGCACGCCAAACACAACGACATGGTCAAGGCGGGCGATCTGCTCATCGAACTGCGCAGCACGGGCGTCGCGCACGAGATCATGGAACTCACCCGCCAGATCGCGACGACCAGAGAGCAGATCGTAAGCAAGCGAAACGCGCTGCTTTCGGGCGAGCTGCGCGACGACGAAAAGAGTGGACAGTTGGGGGGCGAAATCAACGAACTCGAAGCCCAACTCGACAATCTGCTGTTGCTGCTCGAAGTCAACCGCGAGAAGGAGCAGGATCTCAAAGTATTCAGCCCTCGTGACGGCCGCATGCTCACCTGGGATCTCGAATTCCTGCTCGAAGAACGTCCGGTGCAACGCGGTCAGCAGTTAATGGAGGTGGCCGACATCGAGGGTCCCTGGCAGGTCGAACTGCTCGTGCCCGACGATCGCATGGGCCAGATCATTCTCGCCCGAAACCGGCTTCGCGAGCGAGGCGAGGACGACGCTTTGCCGGTGAAGTTCGCTCTGGCCACCGAGTGGGGCGTAAAACACAAGGGCAAGATCAAGGAGATCGCGGCCAGCGCCGAGGTCCGCGGAGAAAAGGGGAATACGGTGCTGATGAAGGTCGATATCTCCGACGCGATTGATCGCGACAAGCTGGCCAACCTTCGGCCCGGCGCCGAAGTCAAGGCCAAGATCTATTGCGGACACCGGGCCGTCGGCTACGTGTTGTTCCACGACGTGTGGGCGTGGATCCAGTCGCGGGTGTTGTTCCGGTTTTGATGTTTGATAGTTTTAGGACCAGTTGGCCCGCTGCCTTACGGTCGGGGTTCGGTTTCGTGAAGATAAGGAAAGGAACCGCGGATGAACGCAGATAGACGCGGATGTTTTTTCATGCGAGCACTATGGAGCGGTCTCAAATTCTCGGTGGCCGTTTGGCTGGTTGTTTCGTCGGCCGACGCCGCCCCAATCACGGCGAAAGCGAAGATCGACGTCATCGACCAAGTCAGGGTTCCCGC
>DOEZ01000315.1 GCA_003532715.1 Planctomycetaceae bacterium | reverse complement strand
ACATGGTGTCCTTGGGCCGCGAGCCATCTTCCGCCCGCACTGTACGGGCACAAGTCTCTCGACCCCCCTCGCCTCATTCCCTAATCTCTCATTCGTCGAAATAAGCTTCTTCTCCGTCCAGCCTTCTATCTGTCCGCACTTCGGTTCACTGCCTAGGCGCGTCGTCGCATCGCGATCAACGTGGCCGCCACGGTCACCAGCAAGGCGAGCGAACCCGGCTCGGGTACGGCCGTCGCCTCTTGGCCGCCCAGCACTGGCGACACATAGCCGAAGTTGGCGGCCAGGATCGCCGCATCGCGTGCGTCGATCGTGTTGTCGTAGTTGAAATCGCCCTGGGCCCAACCGCCGGTCCCTCCCCAGTTCAGCGCCAGCGCCTTTGCGTCCGCGTCATCGACATTGCCGTCGCCGTTGGCGTCGCCGGGGATCTTGGCAATCGCCGTCGCCTCGACGACCAGCGGCGCGCTGACGTCGCCGCCGTAACCCGACCACCTGACTCCGATACTCCGACCGAAACCAAGGTTCCCGGCGGCCCAGTTGGTCAGCCCGACCGTGCCGGTCAGAATCGGATCAACGCTATCAACCACCTCCCAGACATGCGACGTAGCCAATTCCTCCGGATCATCGATTACCTCGACCCGAATAGTCGCGGCCGTGTCGGCCGGGTTGTTGGTGACGGAGACTTTCACGTCGAACGGAAACGTCTCGCCGTGGGCCGTGTGATTCGTGTAGATAAACGGATCGCTCGTTTCTCTAAAGAGCTCCGTCCAAACTGGGTTGCCTCCCGCTCGCCCATCGCATTTCTGGATCGACATGCCCTGCGGGGGGCGCGCCTCACCGGTTCCGGTCGCCTCGGCCGTGAAGTTGATCCGATAGAACGTGTTGTCGTCTTGTACGCGAACCAGCAGCCCGGGGCCTTCGTCGTCGCCGCACTCCATCCGAACCTGCATCTGATAGTCGCTCAGCGACAGCGTGGCCGCGTCGTCGATGACGATCGCGGCACCGAGGAAGTCGGCGTTCGGCGCGGTCGTGGTCGCGTTCACATAAGGGTTCGTATCGTCGACGATGCCCTGTTTGGTCAGTTCGATGCGGAAATTGCCCTTGTCGTACTCAAGCGCATTCTGAACGCCCGCCGCATTGGTCATGTACAGTTCGCGCCAGGGCAGGGGCGAGACGTTCTCGAACGTGTGGTTTTTGTCGATCGACCCGTCGGAGTTGTTGTCGACGGCCAGCGAATGGAGTTGGGCGCCGAAAGGCCTTTTCGTTGCATCGCCCGTGTCAAACCGGCTGAGCCAACTCATCATGCCGTAGTGGCCCTGGCCCATCGTCGCCAACTCCCCGATGGAGCCGTTGAAATACGTGGTGGGAATGCCTCCCAACAGGCTCGGACCGGTCACCTTGCAGATCGTGCCGTCGACCTCGACCTTCAACTGAAACGGCGTGTTGTCCGTAAGATAGCTGAAATTGACGCTATCGGGGTACGCGACTTGCGTGATCACCCCGTTGACGACCTTGTCGAGCGAGATGCCCGTGGCAAAGCCGTGGTTGGCGTTTGTCTGCGATCGCATGCCGATGCGGAAGTAGTTGTTGCTGTCCTGGTAGCCGAAGACCAGCCCGAGGCCGTCATCGTCCGTTGCCGAAAGCGTTCCGGTGAGGGTGTATTTCGACGGGGTCGTGTAGTTCGTGTTGACCAACAACCAGGGCTTGTACTGGCTGTCGCCCGCCGATCCGCCGTCATAAGTGCCTCCATTGGTTTGGGATCCGTTGGAGACTTCGCACAGGGCGTTGTTGCTGACCAGAACACCCCACATGGGCAGGGAATCGCCGACCCAGAGCGTGCCCGTATACGGGTCCGTCCAACCGTCGTACCCGGTGATGAAGGGGCTACCGACCAGAGTTGCCGCTTCGGTCGCGCCGGCCATCGGCACCGCGAAGCACCACGCCGCCAGCAACAGTACGATCATTCGGCGTCGTCGCACCATAACAAGTGCAGCCGCCGCGCCGAGCAGCATCGCAACAGTGCCCGGTTCGGGCACGGGGACGCCGCCGGCGGCTTCACCCAGCGAGTAGGCGACCACCAGCGGAGCGTTCGGATCGCCGCCGAACCCCGACCAGAGCACTCCCGCGGGATACAGCACTGGGGTCGCAGACAGGGGTGCGCCACCCCAATTCGTGAACCCAACCGTGCCGGTCAACAGGGGGTTGCTGTAGTCAGTCGCGGTATACATGTAGGGATCGGAAAGACCATCGGGATCCGGGACTTCAACTTGGATGGTCGTCGACGTCGTTCCGTTGTTGACCACTCGGACGATGACGTCAAACGGTACGCTCGTGCCGGCACCCCCTTTGTAGAGGAATTGGGGCGTCGTTTCGTAGAAGAGCTGCGTCCATGTCGGCGCGACCCCCTCGCCGTTGTCGAGGCACTTCTGGATCGACAAGCCTTGCCGGGCACGGCTAACGCTCGAACCCGTCGCCTCGGTCGCAAAATTGATTCGATAGAACGTTTTGTCGTCTTGGACCCGGACCAGCAACCCCGGTCCCTCGTTGTCCTCGCACTCAATACGAACCTTCATCTCCATGTTTCCGATGTTCTCGGCGCCGGGCGTGTTGACGACAACGGCCGGCCCGATGAAGTCGGTGTTGGGCGTGGCCGATGTGGCCCATTCATAGCCGTTCGTGTTGTCCTGAATCACGCCCTGCGTGAAATCGAGCTGGAAGTTCCCCTGTTGAACGAGGTGCGTTTCTTGAAGGTTCAAGCTGTTGGTCATCGAGAGTTTTCGCCATGTGACGGGCAACGAATCGAAGGCGTGGTTCTTGTCGATCGTGCCGTTCGAGCCGTTATCGACCGTCATCGAGTGCAACTGGACGCCCCAGGCGCGGTAGGCGCCCGCATCTGAATAATACTTATTGCCCCAAGACATCGTGCCGTACTGGCCCGCTCCCATCGTCGCGAGGTCCGCATCGAAACCGGAAATCTGCGGAGTGGACGGCTTTCGTCCCCCCTCGGGCCGCCAGGCGTAGACCTCGAACTGACCGCCGTCGACATTGACTTCGAGAGAGAACGGCGTGTCGTTCATGAGGTTCACGAAGCTCGTGCTCGGACCGGCGAGAAACGGCGTGATTACGCCGTTGACCACCTTCGACACGTGGAGCCCCTGGTTGAAACCATAAGCCCCGGTAGCCTGTCGGCGGAGGCCCAAACGGAAGTAGTTGTCGTTGTCTTGATAGCCGAAGATAATGCCCAACCCGTCGTCGTCCCAGCTCGAATAGGTTCCGGTCAGCGTATAGGTCGAAGACGTGGTGGCCGAATTGACCATCATGTAGGGTTTGTAGGCGCCGTTATTCTCAACGCCCGCATCATAAGTGCCGCCCCGCACCGCGATGCCGTCGGAGTTCTCCATAAGCGTGCCCTTCTCGAGCAAGACGCCCCACGAGGGGTAGCTGCCCTGCTGGGGCGCGAAGGAGTAGTCGTACGTGTTCGTCCAGCCGTCGTAGCTGGTGAGGAACGGGCTGTCGATCAGCGTTTGGGCAAAGGCCGCCCCGGGAAGAATCGCCAAAGTTGCGGCCAAAAAGAACACGCTCCAGCCCCATCTTCTCGAACATTCCGCTGTTCTTTGCGCTACCATCGTCGGATCTCCTTGATCAAGTAAACGGTCGAGGCGGACAAACTCAAACACTCGGATGCTTCATCCACGGTTCGATGCCTCAGGAATCAGATAAACCACAGCCACGAACATAGCCAACAATCGTGAGCATTCGTGTTGTTGAACAATTAGCGTTTCGTTAATCGACTACCAGGGGATATCAAGCAACCCGCTTCAGGAAACCCCAAACGGGTCAAATGTCTTTGTTTGGAGCAAACGGCGAAGCGATGGCACGCCTGGAAGCAGAAGACTTGCGAACTCCACGATTCCCGATCCCCGCATCCCCGTATGCTCCTGGACAAGTGGACAACGCCTCACAACCGGCAAGCCGGCAATTTCTTTAAGAAACCCGCGCGCACTCTTCCCTGTTCGGAATGATCGCCAGCCCTGTTCCGGAGAGAGGTGGAACGAGCGAGAAAAGAAAGGTCGCTCATGTCGAACCCACCACGCGCCAGTATGTTGGCGGCGATCGGAATTGTCAACAGTTTGGCCTGTATTATCTGGTCCGTTTCCTTTGAATTACACGAAAACACCACCAACCACCCCCCATATTGAGCATGGTTCGCGCGGTTCGTCGTTTGGAACGGGCCCGGGCACCGGTCTCTCGGCTCGTTCCACCCACCCCGGATAATTCATGTGTGGAATATCGCGGTTTCTTCTGCTACGATGCAAGCGTTCCGTTTGAACCCGCGCGGTGTCGCCGCGGGGTTCACTTCTTTCGCCAATCTCTTTCTTCCGAAGGGGGAACGCGATGAAGACGATTTTGATGACATGGCTCGTCTTGGTTGCCCTGCTAGGTCTTTCGACTGCGGCAGCGGCAAGTCCCGTCGTGATCGGTTCCGCCACCTACAGTGGCAACGACTACAACCTGATCTACGAAGACGCTCGAGGACTGGTGTGGCTCGACTACGCCCATGCGGGCAGTTGGCAGAACCAACTCACTTGGGCGTCTACGTTGGGTGGTAGTCTCACGGTGAACCTCGACCCGCTCTATGAGACGGAAATCAACTGGAGCACGGGCTGGAGGTTGCCGAACAGTACTCGTGACACGGGTTACAACATTACCGCGTCCGAGATGGGGTATCTGTATTACGTGTCCCTCGGCAATGTGCAAGGCTTGGGTCTGCAGAACACGGGCCCCTTCACGCACTTGCAGGCCGTTAACCACTGGTCGAATGAAGTGTCGAGCAAGTACAGTGGTCAATTCCACGCCATGTTCTTCGCGTTCAATATCGGCTATCAAGGAGAGGCCCTCAAGACCGAGGTCTTCCCCGCACTGGCGGTTCACCCCGGCATCGTCACGGTGTTTCATCCGCCCGGCGATACTGACGGGGACGGCATCGTCAACGACGCCGACGCCAAAACCTTGGCCGCCAACTGGGGTCAAGCGGGCGGCTGGGCCGAAGGCGACTTCAACAAGGATGGCGTGATCAACGCGTTGGACGCGGCGATCCTGGCGGCCAACTGGGGCCCTGGCATGCCGACCGAGCAAGCCAGCTCCGCGACGGCCGTGCCCGAGCCGGGCGTGTTGGCAATGCTGACGTGCTTCGGGCTTCTAGCCAGTGGCCGCCTTCGGCGATCGACGCGCGGGTGATCGCTCGGGTCAGACGGAGGATGGGATGGCAAAGATTCTGATTGCCTACGACACGACCGAGGGCCAAACTCGGAAGATCGCCCAGTCCGTGGGTGATTCCGTCCGTCGCGGGGGCCACGACGCCCAGGTGGTTGACATTCGCCGGCCGCCTTCCGGCTTCGCCCTCGACGCGTTCGACGCCATCGTCGTCGGGGCGTCGATTCACCTCGGAAAGCACTCCCGTCGCCTCCTGAAGTTCGTTCGCCGCCATCAGGTCCGCCTGAAGGCCGTTCCCTCGGCGTTCTTCTCGGTCAGCCTTTCGGCCGCCGGCTCGGACAAGGAGAAGGCCGACGCCAAACGGTTCGTCGAGGAATTCGTTCAGCAGGCCGACTGGTCGCCCACGGTCAAGGCGACCTTTGCCGGCGGCCTGCGGTACCGGGAGTACGGTGTTCTGAAGCGATGGATGATGAAGAAAATCGCGAAGGCAGGGGGCAAGGACACGGACGCCTCGAAGAACCACGAGTACACCGACTGGACCGCCGTCGAACAGTTCGTCCGCAGCTTCCTGGCCGGTCTTGAACCACGTCAGACAGAGAAAGGGGATTCCAAATTATGATTCGTCACCTTTTCTATTGCGACACGGTGGGCGCCTTGGGCTCGATCGGGCTTCTCTTGCTTCGCCTCGTCATGGGCGCCGCGTTCATCTTGCACGGTTGGCCGAAGATCCAAGACCCATTCGGCTGGATGGGGCCCGAAGCGGCGATGCCGGCTGTCCTGTTGGCTTTGGCCGCACTGGCCGAATTCGGCGGTGGAATTGCCTTGATCCTCGGGTTGTTGACCCGCCTGGCAACCCTCGGCATTGGATCGGTTATGGTCGTGGCGATCGGCGTGGTGCATCTGCCCCAAGGCCATCCATTCGTGAGCAAAGGCGGCCACTCCTACGAGTTGGCGGCGGTGTACCTGGCCTGTGCCCTTCTGTTCCTGCTCTTGGGACCGGGACGATATTCGTTGGATGCACTGGTGTTTGGGCGGCGGCAGAAAGAAAACCCGACTATTCCCTCTCACGCCGTCTTCAACGATTCTTCCTCGTAGTCGGACGTTGGCGGTTCGATCGAGGCGGCGCTAGCATGATCGGCCTGCGCGGCGCGATCGGCTTCGGCCTGCACCGCGTCGCCAATCCAGATTCTCCAACTGGCGTACTTGGGATTCTGCAGCTTCAAGACCAGCAGCGGGTTATGCCGGGGACGAACGGGCCGGTTGACCAGCTTCATGCGCGCCTCGCGAGGAGTGCGGCCGCCTTTTTTCACGTTGCACTTCACGCATGCGCAGACCATGTTTTCCCAAGTGCTCATCCCCCCGCGGCTCCGTGGAATCACGTGGTCCAAGCTGAGTTGGTTGGTCGGAAAACGGCGACCGCAATACTGGCATTGGCCGCCGTCGCGAGCAAAAACGGCGTGGCGACTGAGCCGGACCGTCGGGCGGGGCATCCGGTCGTAGAAAAGCAGCCGAAGGACGCGGGGGACCTGAATCTCGAAATGAACGGCTTTGATCCAGTCGTCGTGGGGCTTCTTATCCAAAACCCGCAGTTCACTGATCTCGCGCCAACCCTCGAAATCATAGTTGGCGAACGAGCCGTTTTCGTCGTGAACCACCTCGGCCAATTCGCTCAACAGCAGGCCGAAAGCACGCCGAACGCCCACCACGTGAACCGCCACGTAGTGACGATTGAGCACCAGGACGCTGGCGCCGAGCGCTTCGGATCTCCCCGCCATTGTCATCGACCGGGCCTCCTGAACGCATGGGGCATTCGACCGGCTCGCCGAGCACGGCCGAAGGAGCCGCAACCCTACCCCCCAATAAGGATATCCGCGTAATGGGTCCCACCATCGAAGCACCTGATCCTTCTCATCGAGAGCCGGCGCATCCGATTCGATCCCCGATAAGGCCCATTGTACATCATCGCGGAGTCAATTACCAGTATCCCCCAACGAAGCCGTCTTTGGGAAGGTCGGGGGGCCCATTTTCGCCTTCGAGGGCGCGAAAAGGGCGCAACCGCGGCAGTGGCCAACGGTCAATTTATTCTTCAAATAGCGCCGGAAATCGAGAAAAACCGCGAGGACGCCTTGCCTGCCCCGCGCTGTTTTCATTAGGATGAAGTTGGCGTCGGTGATCGGTTCACGGTTCGGCTCGGTTAGGATCGAGCCCGATCGCGGCAGCGAGAAGCGGGGCGGAGCGGTCATCGCCGCGCCGATCGCATAAACGTTATCCGAAAACCTCGTCGGCGGGCTCGGAAGCCCGAAACCAAGGAACACTATGACTTCTTCATGGGGAGTGGGTCAATGATTCGATATTGTTGTGATCTGTGCCATCGTGAACTCGATCCGGAAGAAGACCTTCGCTACGTCGTCAAGATGGAAGTCTACGCGGCCTTCGATCCGGTGGTGGCCGACGAAGAGAGCGACGAGCGAAACCACTTGCAGGAGATACAGGACATCCTCGAACAACTCGAGGAAGACGACGGCGACCAGATCGGCACCGACGTCTATCGGCAGTTGCGGTTCGACCTGTGTCCCGACTGCCATAAGAAATTCGTAAAAAACCCTCTCGGCCGCGACGGCGCCCAACTGTTCAATTTCAGCCAGAACTGAGCACGGTTGCCCGGCTTCGCCCGAATCCCCCGCCCCACGCATCGCCCGCACGGCGTGAACCCGCGGCTTGAATGCGGAAGTGTCTCGTGCCATTTCCGGCGTTCCATCCGTCTTCGCCCGATTTGCCTCGCGAGATCACCGATGTCCGCCAGCCCCACGACTTCACTCCGGATTGATAGCCGTGCCGACGGCCCGCCGATGCGTCGGCGAACGCTTCTGAAACTCCTGCCCTTGATGGGAGCGTGCGGAATTCCGGCCGTCCACGCGTTCGGAGCCGCGTCGCCGTCCGAACCGCGAGTCCTTCGTCACGTCGGCTGGCAGGCGGGAATCACGTATCAGGCGCCCGGCGCGGGCGGAATGACTCGCGACGAATTGATGCGACTGCTCGACGAAATGGCCGAGCACCGCATGAACCTGCTGAGCCTAATGATGCTCAGCTACGCCTACTTCGACCCGAACCACGACGGCTACTGCTGGCCCGTCGGCAACGCGAATCTCAAACACTACTGGGATGAGCGCTCGATCAACGGTCGGCCCGAAACCGAATTCGTCCGCGAGGTGATTCAAGCGGCGGCAGACCGTGGCGTCGCGGTCCAGTTGTTCATGAACTGGGGAATCTGGAATCCGCAACGGATTCGCGAAGGCTATCACAGCGCGAACTCCCAAGTCGGCCGAGCGCAAGCGATCGCGGGCAAGGACGGAACCGGATGGCTGCACTGCCCCGATTCGCCCGGTGCCTGGCAAGCCGGACTCGACGAGGTGGCCGATCTGCTGACCTTTTATGACCACCCGAATGTGAAGAGCTATTCCCTCGAACGGCTCAGCTACGGCAATCCAAACCAGTGCTTCTGCCGATATACCCAGGAGCACTTCAACAAGGATACGGGCCAGTCGCTGCTCGAAGCGAGCGACGAGGCTCTTGCCGCGTGGAAGGCGCGACGCATCGGCGGCCTGCTCAAGGACTACGCGTCGCACATTCGCACGGTCAAGCCAAACACCCAAGTCTGGCTGCACACCCAGTGTTCGCCCTCGTGGGGCCATGATCCGGCCACGATGCGGGCGAACACGATCGACTTCCTCTGCCCGCACACAATCCAGTTTCCCGAGACTCGCGAGGCGCTGTATCGGAAGCTCGACCGACTCGCGCCCAATCGATGCGTGTTGCATTTTTGCACGCGAGATCAACGCCCCAAGAACTACAAGCTGTGGATCAAAACGCCCGAAATCCTTACGGAAGTGTTGGGTTGGGCCCGAGAGTATCCGGGTGACAATCTGGCGGGGTTGCTTTTCTTCAATCCCAGCGCCACGTCGTCGCGCAATCGCCGAACGGTCTACGAACAGTTGAAGCATTTTCAGTGGCCCGAGGCGTGAGGCAAACCGTGCGGCAAATCATGCACGTGCAGCAACGAACACTCGCGTCCCCTACCAACCCGAAGCGCAAGCGAGAGGACCGCAACGACTTGTCGTCGCTACCCGTCCGGCTGACATTCTGCACACGGCACCGATATCACAGGCTCGTCAATAATTCGGATTACGTGGAGATGATCGACCCATGTCGAAACGGCACGGACGCCCCTATCGGCGCAAGGTTGCGCTGAGTTCCCCGCTGCGACTTCTTCTGATCCTTCTGCTGATCGTCCTTGGCGCTTGGCGCTATTGGGACGAGCAGAACCAACCGGGGACGTTCGACGAGTTGACCGAAGGGCCTCACCGGGTCGAGCGGGTGGTCGACGGCGACACGCTCAAGTTGGCCAACAAGGCCCGAATCCGCCTGATCGGCGCCGACACACCCGAAACGGTCAAGCCAAATCACCCGGTCGAACCGTGGGGCCCGGAGGCGACCGATTTCACCAATCGGTTCATCGGCGACGAGCCGGTGCGGCTGGAATTCGACGGCGATCGGAAGGACCGCTTCGACCGCCATCTGGCCCTTGTCTGGGTGGGCGACCGCATGCTCAACGAAGAACTGATCCGCGCCGGGCTGGCCCGCGCCCGAACCGAGTTCCCCTATTCGCAGAGCAAGAAACGGCTCTTCCGCCAAGCCGAGGACGAAGCAAAGGCCGCCGGTCGCGGAATCTGGTCCGGATCGCCGGCGGGAAGTCGATAGTCTCTGTCGCGGAAACAACCGTACGGCGGGGAATTCAGTTGAAACGCAAACTGATTGGGTAGGTGACGGAATTGGGAACCTCTTCCGATACGATCATCTCCTGCCGTTTGGGCTATTCGAGCTGTGCCCCCCCTTGGACCGCCTCCTTATTTCTACATTTTTAGAAATTGTGGTTGACGCGGGCTTCGCCGCCGTTTATAATTCTACACATGTAGAAAACGAGCCTTTCCTTGATAAGGGTGAGTCATGGCTGCGGAGAATCCGACGGAGTTGGAACTGCTGATCTTGAAGGTGCTTTGGGAACGATCGCCCATGACGGCGCGTCAAATCCGTGAGGTGTTGGCGAAGCGCGGTCGGGAACTGGCCCATACGTCGGTCATTACGATGTTGCAGCGAATGGTCGACAAGCGGCAACTCGACCAACTCGATCCGGAAGTCGGAAAAGCGTTTCGCTTTGTGCCGTCGCTCAGCGAAACGGATGTCTCGGGGCGAATGCTCGGCGATTTGATCGAGCGGGTTTTCGACGGCTCCGCCGAAGCGGTGATGCTGAGTCTCTTCGACGTGTCCGATTTGGACGAAGATTCACTCAAGCGTTTGAGACGTGCGTTCAACCAAAAGATGCGGGAGAAGAACAATGGCTGATCGATTCGAGAGTTTCGTGTCGCTGTTGGGCGACGGCATCAGCGTTCGCTGGCTCATTACCGCGCTGCATTTCCTGTGGCAAGGCACCGTGGTCGGCGGCCTCGTCGTCATTGCCGGGAGACTTTTGCAAGACGCCTCGGCTCGATCCAGATACGGGTTGTATTCGGCGGCGTTGCTCTGCTTGCCGGTTTGCGCGGCGGTGACATTCCGCGTCGTCAACGTACCGACGAGTTTGCAGTCGAGCACCCGAATGGAAAGTCACGCCGACGTTCCGGCCAAGTCGTCCGCCTTGCCATTGCAGGTTTCGGCGACAACCCCCGCGGTTCCAACGGATACGGCGGAAGCGATGGTCGCGCGTGTGCCCGGTCCGCGCGTTGCGGGAAGCGAGACGACGATGAATGCCGTTGCCGATGACCGCTCGAAATCGCTGTCGCCCGCTTCGCTCGCCATGCTTTCACGTGCCGCTCCGTGGATCGCGACGGCTTACCTCGTCGGCGTCGCTTGCTTTCTGTTGCGATTGTCGACCGCTTTTTGGAGCGGCCATCGTTTGCGAACCCGAACGGTGCGTGTGACGGACGCGAAGCTGCTCAGGCTGATTTCCGATCAGGCGGATCGCGTAAGACTGAAATGCGTGCCGGTGGTGGCGTATTGCGAGCGAGTCACGGTGCCAACGGTGTTAGGCATGCTGCGTCCGATAGTGTTGCTGCCCGCGGCGATTATGACCGGGCTGACTCCCGACGACTTTGCGGCCATCATCCGGCATGAGTTGGCGCATATTCGCCGCTACGACTTGTGGATGAACCTGCTGCAACGAGTCATCGAGTCGTTGTTATTCTTCCATCCGGTCGTATGGTTCATCAGCCGCCGGCTGAATGCCGAGCGTGAAGTCTGTTGTGATGACCTAGTCGTGTCGTCCGGCTACGAGCCGATGGACTATGCGGGCGCATTGCTGCGGATGGCCGAATTGTGTGCCATTTCGCGGAAGCCCGCTGTGCTGGCGCTGGCCGCGGCTGGCAATAGGACGCCGCTCTTGGAAAGACGCATCGAGCGATTGATGAACTGGGGGACTGCGCCGCGGCTGCAATTGACTCGCGCCGGCATGGCCGGCGTGCTGCTGGCCTTGGTGGCGCTGATTGTCATGCCCGGCATCGCTCATACCTGGGCGCAAGCTCAGGCACGGGAAGGCGTTCCAGAGGCCGTGCAAGAAGTCGTGCAGCAGGACGATCCGCTGCCGGTCGGCAGCACGCTTCGCTTTGGGACTTCCCGCTTCCGGCACGGAATCCCCATTGCGACCATGGTGGTCTCCGCCGACGGCAAAATGGCCTTCGTCGCCAACCACAACGACATGCGCGGGTTTTCGCGTGCCTTCGACCTCGTCGCCGGCCGCGTGCTCTACTCCCTCACAAACATAGGGAGCATTCAAGTCGGCGCGTTCTCTCCCGACGGGCGGACGCTTGTCACCAAGCAGGGCAACTCCCTGAAAATCCGCGACGCCGCCACCGGTAAAGAAATCCGAACGATCCAAGGGCCGAGCGCGAATCCGTGGAGTTGGAGTGAGAATGAATGGCTGGTCATCACGCCGGACGGCAAAGGCGTTTTCACGGCGTCCGGGAAGGTCATTCACTTGGTCGACATCGAGAGTGGCAAGACGATTCGCGATTTCTCGTGTGACAATCCGGAGTCGATTCTCAGCAGCAGTTTCGAGAGCGTTCTAGGAATCGCCGTCTCGCAAGACGGCAAACTGATGGCCAGCGGCGGTTTCAACAACGACAAGGGCGCCTACTTCGCACGTCTCTGGGATGTGGAAACCGGCAAGGAGCTTCGCCGGTTCATGCACGGCAAATACAGCTACGGCATTCCAAGTCTGGCTTTTTCTCCCGACGCGAAGATGCTGGCCACGCGCTCGCACGATGGTCGCCTGCGACTCTTTGATGTGGACACGGGCAAGGAGCGGAAGACGTTTCCCGAGGATGGCAACGGGAGGAGTTCCAACAGCGTAGTCTTCTCGCCCGATGGCAAGACGGTGGCCGCCGCCGGCAATTCGATCCGTTTGTGCGACACGGCGACCGGGGAAGAACGACTCCGCATCGACCGAAGAGCCTGCAACCTTCGATTTACGGATGGCGGGAAAACGCTGACGGGCGTCATCAAGGGGGCGATCTACCGCTGGGACGCGGCCACGGGAAAGTCGCTGACGCCCGAGGCCGGCGATAGCATCGTCGAGCAGATACTCGTTACTCCCGACGGCAGTCGAGTCGTCACCCGCGGCCAAGGCGGCGACACGCACATTTGGGACGGCGCCACCGGCAAACACCTGCGCCGGCTCCAGGACATCTGGCAGCAGGATTTGGCGATGAGCCCCGACGGCCGGTTTCTCGCTTGGGCCGTAGCGGATAGCAGCATGCACTTCGTCGATCCGCTTAATCCCAGAACGAGCCACGACGGCTCGCGCATCCGCTTGTACGACATGGCCGCCGATAAATACGTGGATCGCTTCGCCGGTTTCAAGGGGAGCGGCGAGAACCTGACGTTTACCAGCGACGGCAAGACGCTTATCACCGTTGCTCAGCGGGACGGCATGGTCCGGATCTGGGATTTTGAATCGGGAAAGGAGCAGCGGAGTTTTCAGGCCGTGCCGGATGCTGAAAAGAGACAGTACCGCGAAGTATGCGGTATGGTTCTTTCCCCGGATGGCAAGACGCTGGCCGTGGCTTATTATCCGGCCGAGGAAGCTAGTCCGGACGAAATGAGGATGAAGCGACTCGGAGAGCACCCTCGCCCGCGTCCCAACCGACTTTGGGACGTCGCCACTGGGAAGGAACTGGGCAAGCTCGACGAGGACTATGGCGAAATGGTGTTTTCACCCGACGGCCGATTGTTAATCATGGGCAGCGGGAATGTCTGGGAGACGGCCACATGGAAGCGGGTCGCGACGTTGCCGCGCGAGCCGTATATCAGAACCCTCGCCATCTCGCGCGACGGCCGCTCTCTCGCAGCCATCGTTTCCGGCGACGTGATACAAGTCTGGGACGTGGCGACGTGGACCAAGCGGAAAACATTCAAGGACCACCGCGATCCACCGACCACCCTGACCTTCACACCTGGCGGGCAGCTCCTTTCGGGAAGCGCTGACACAACCGTGCTGGCCTGGGATCTGCAATGAAAGCCTCCCTCGACGCCGCCTGGACCGATGTGGCGAACCCCCCTTGCGTATAAGATACCGGGACGGCTATGCACAGCCCCAATGGCACGCTAAAATTGCAGTGTTCCGGGTATCGTGACGTAGCAGGAATTGACAAAATGGCGGCAGGTTTCTGCCGCACTTTTCTGCCAAGTTCACTGCCAAACCTAGGTCGACGTAAGTGCCACGAGCACACGGGCCACACTCGTCGCGACAAGATACCGCGACTGCCCGGTCAGGTCATTCAGCCACCTACTGCTTCTCGCCGAACACAGACGTCGCTGACTTGACGGCTTCCAGCGCGGCAGGGAATCCGGCGTACACCGCCATTTGCAGGATAATCTCTGAGATTTCATCAGGAGTGCAGCCGACATTCAGCGCGCCTCGGATATGGTCCTTCAACTCAGCCTGCGGGTAGCCGAGGACGGTAAGGGCGGCGACCGTGAGCATCTCCCTCGTCTTCAAATCCAGACCGGGGCGGGAGTAGACGTCGCCAAATGGAAATTCGACAAGGCAACGCACCAGATCGGGGCTGGTTGCGGCGAGGCCCTGCAATGCGGATTCAATCTTCGGTCCGAAAATGGCTCGCATCCTGCCAAGCCCACGGTCGTATCGAGAGTCTTCCGGCTGCACGGCGAGTTACCTCCAGTGCAATGGTCGAGTAGGGATGAGGACTACCCGTGGTACTTCTGCAACGGCTCGCGCACCGGCCAGCGGCTCGGCAGCAGCTTGCCCGTCGGTTTGGCGAAACGGCAGCGGAGTGTTCCGAGCTTTTCCATCGTGATCTCGATCTCCGCGCCGGGGTCGATAAAGTCGTCGTGGTCACAGCCGGTACAGTCGGGGATGGTGCCGAAGCCCATCACGGAGCCGGACTTGATGGGAGCCATGAAACCTAACCAAGCGAACACGTCCTCGGCCTTGTGGCTGATCTCGGATGTTGACCCCTGGTACTTGACTTGCCCATTCACCACAACCGTCACTTTGAGGTTGTAAGGATCGCCCACCTCGTCGGCCGTGACCAGATAAGGCCCAAGTTGGTTGCCCTTTGCCATGTCCTTCGTCAAGCAGAATCCGCCAATGAACTCCGTGGCCTGAACGTCGCGGGCCGAGACGTCGTTGAAGATGCAGAAGCCCGCCACCGGCTGCTTCTCGTTCCCATACACGACGGCCAGTTCAGGCTCGATGTCAAGGTACGACGTGTACGCAGGCCAGGGGACAATCTCCCCGTCGCCGACGATGGCGTTCATGTTGCTTTTGTAAAAGGCCAGCGGCTCGGGCTGACCGGCGGGGGGCTTGGGTTTCGGGGCCAGGACGACTTTAGTGAACGCCTGCAGTAGCGCCACGATCTGTGGGTCATCCTTCTCATACTTCATGTTGGTTTCGATAGAGCTCTTAAGATGCCGCGGCGTCAGGCCGAAGTCGAACAGGGCGGCGACCTCCACCGGCTCCAGCAGGCGGACAGCGTCGAGAGGGAAGCGTTCGCCATTTCCGAGTTCTCCGAGGTGCTGTTCGCCCCAGGCGAGCAACTCCTTTGCCGCCCGCTCGCTGTCAGGAAGACTGGCAAGGTAGGATCGGCTGTTGGCCAACAGGACAAAGGACTTCCCCGATTTGTTTTCCAGTACGGAGAACGGGACAGCTTGGTCTTGGATAACGACACCGAAAAACGGATTCTGCGAGTCGGCGGTGGTAAAGCGGATCAGCTTCATGGAAGACCTCCTTTTTTTGTATGGAATGAATCAGTATTCGACTTCGATGCCTTTTGCCTTCGCCACCTCGTAGATGGCGTCGAAGGTGGCTGGCGTGTTCCACGGCGCATCGGGGGGTTCGCTGCGGAACTCACGATACGCCCGTTCGACGTTCATGTACAACCGCGCCGGGGCACGCCACTCACCGTAAGGGCCAAACTCGATTCGCTTGGCGGCCTCCAGCGAAGGGAGTCCGTCGTTGAAGCACTTCTTCGACTCGTCACGGAGGTACTGGAGGTACGCTTTCATCTCAGTGGCCCCTTCGATCCCGCAGAGCGGGCCGTGACCAGGGACGATGACTTTCGGGTTGAGTTGAATGATCAGGTCGAGACAATGAAACCACTTTTCGTATGTTCCCACCCAGCCCATCGGCGTACACAGCCGGAACAGCACGTCCCCGGCGAACACCACGCCCTCCTTGGGCACGTGGATGATCGTATCCCCGACCTGATGGCACGGCCCGACATAGATCAAGTGGACCTCCGTGCCGTCGAGGTTCAGCTCATAACGTGCGTCAAACAGGGTCGTCGGCAGTACCAGTTTGATCCCGTCGAAGTTATAGTCCTCCAGCAGTTGTTGCCCCGCGGCCACGAGGCCGGGGTGGAGCGCCTGGAGTTTCTGGCGAGTGGACTCATTGGCGACATCGTGCATCAGCTTCTGCATCTCCTCCGGATTGGCGACGTGCTTCATCCGCTCGGGCAGCGACCGGTGGCCAATGATCTCCGCACCCTCGAAGAGTTGATTGCCCCAGACGTGGTCCGCGTCTTCGTGCGTGTTGACGACACGTTTCGGCATGGCGGGCCAAACCTTGCTGAACATCTCGATCATCTGTCGCGCATGAGCGAGGTCCGACTGCGTGTCGATCACAACACCCCCGGCCAGGTTGATGAGGCCCGAGTTGGCGTCACATACGCGGTTCTTCTCGATCAGGACAGCGAAGCAGTTGTCGCTGACTTGTTTCATTTCCATGAGGCTCGTCTCCCGTCGGGGTTATCGTCAACGCT
>DOEZ01000213.1 GCA_003532715.1 Planctomycetaceae bacterium | reverse complement strand
CGTGCAGGTCGATGCGAACGTTCCTGGCCGACTGAGTGGCGCGACTCGAAAGGCCGATCGACGAGCAGCCTCCGATGCGGCCCTTTGCGTCGGACGCGAACAGGAACGGATACGTTTGCGTGTCGCCGTCGCGGCGGACTTCCTGCTCGGGAATTTCGGCGCGTCCCTGTTCGTCGGCCGTGTACTCGGCGAGGACTACCGGTTCTTGGTCGCGGTCGAAGTCGCCCCGCGCGCTAATCCGGCGTCCCAGCACGTAGACCTTTGCTCCCGCCGCGGGCGATCCGGCCGGATCCAGCACGGTCGCGGAAATCGGGGGCGAGAAGAGCGCCGGCGGACTCTGGCCGAAGGCCGCGGGCCGTGTCGCCACAAGACTCAAGAGAATCGCCGTCAAAAGAATCGCTCGGCCGCATCGCATGATAGGCTCCTCCCCGAACTGGCTGCTCAAAGCGTGATTGGGCTGTTGAAAACGGGAACGTTCAAAATCGACCACCGCGAACCGTCCCGTCAACCCGGATAAGCCACATTCTATGACGCGAGTCATACGTGTCAATAAGCATCAGGCGAATTTGGCAGGGGATCATTGTGCGTGAGTTTTGCAACAATACTCTCGACGTTGCGTTTTAGTTACGTCGATTGGGATCGGCCGCAAGTGTTGGCGGATCAGGCGTTTGTGCGAGGAGCCGTTTTTCGTAAGTGTCCGATTATTTTTTGGGGGGGTTGTTGCAAAACCCCGGGCTGCCGAGGGGGTTGGGGTGGTCGGTTTTTTGCTCTTGCCGCGCTCGTTGGTTCGTTTCGGTTGGTGGATTGGCGGACGGTCACGATTCGGAAAAAGGGGAAAGGGGAGAAATGGGAAAGACGTTTGTTTGACGTGAAGCGACGTTCGGCACCGATAGGGTCTCGACCATGTCGTAGCATGTGAGGCGAGCGGTTGCTAGTCCAAGAATTGGGCCAGGGGCGGGGTGGAGGGAGTGCGGGTGAGGCGGACGTGGACGACGTGGATCTCGCACGGAGGCACGAAGGCACGAAGAGGAAGGACGAGGGGTTTTTAATTTGGCGCGGCACGACGGCAAGGACGGGCAAGCTGTCCGTCCGGCCCGAAGGGCCATTACTTTGTAGGCCAGGGCAACGCCCTGGTGGTTTTTCACCAAGAAGAACACGACCGCCCTGAAGGGGCAAGACTGGACCTGTTTGGCTCTTTCAGGGCGGACGTTGGATTGGATGGGCATGGTCCCCAGGGCGTTGCCCTGGGCTACTGAGTTGCAGCCTTTCAGGCTTGTTGATCGGTTTCGACCCGTAGGGTCGGTGTGAAAGCTGGGTCCGATAGAAGGAGTATTTTTTTCGTCCCGTGGGGACGATCGAAAAGTCGCCTTCAAGATGATCGTCCTTCGTGTCTCCGTGCCTTTGTGAGAGCATTTCTTGCTCACCCGCGGACGTGGCTCTCGCACGGAGGCACGAAGGCACGAAGGGGGAGGATGTGGGGTTTGGATTTGGGGCGGCACGACGGCAAGGACGGGCAAGCTGTCCGTCCGGCCCGAAGGGCCATTACTTTGTAGGCCAGGGCAACGCCCTGGTGGTTTATTGAGTTGCAGCCTTTCAGGCTTGTTGATCGGTTTCGACCCGAAGGGTCGGTGTGAGAGTAGCCCGGCGATTCATCGCCGGGTCGGAGAGAAGAAATATGTTTTTTCGTCCCGGAGGGACGATTGACGAGTCGGTTCGGAATACCCAATTCGCGCGTCCCTACGGGACGAAGTAAGGCCAAGGCATTTGTGTAGGCACCCGGCGGGCAAGGATGGGCAAGCCGTCCATGGCACCCGGCGCACGGTTAATACGCCGCATGTTCCAGAGCGGTTCGCACATAGGCTTCGAGGTTCTCGATCGGGGTGCCGTATTCGAGAAAATCGGCCGACTGCAGGATGAACTTTCCACCGGGTTTACCGGTGTTGATGGTCTCCTCGGTCTTGCGGCAAACCTCGTCGGTCGTTCCCTTTTGCAGGACGTTGACCTGATCGACCCCGCCGATCATGACATACGCACCGTCGACCCATTGCTTGGCGCGTGCGAGGTCGGCGTCGCCCAAGGGCGGCGGCGAGAACGGTTCGACCACGCGCGTGCCGAGTTGCTTGTACGATTCGACCAGATTCATGATCTTGCCGCAGTTGTGATACACGGCGGGAGTGCCGTTCTCTTGAACGACGTCGATGTAACGCCGCTCGAACGGGAGGATGTACGTGTCGTACGATCGGCGGCCGACGAAGCCGCCGGCCACATTTCCGCCAATGCAATGAACGTCGACGCCCGCGGCATCCATCGCACGAACGTACTCGAGCACCCGATCGGCGGCAAACGTCATGAGTCTCTCGTAGAAATCGAAGTCGGTCAGAAAGAGGCTGTAGATGGTCTCCTCGTCGACCAGCAACGAGGCGTTGTTGAACGGACCATGGGGGCTCCACGAGCCGACGATACCGTCATCGCCAACCGCCTCCTTGACTCGTCGCACCTGGGCCGCGATTCGTTGGGCCTTCTCCTCCGTCAAGAAGGGCGGCTCGTACCTGACGGCCATCTCCAGATCGCCCGGACACCGGATCGGTTTGCGCGTGCAGCCGTACATGAACGTCGACGGGCGGAGTTCGTTGATCGAGAAATCCTGCTCGAGCGTTCCGTCGGGCGTTTTGATCACGGAACGCTGGACGAGCGTGTTCCCGCTTCGGATTTCGGTCGTCGCGACCTCCCAGTTCTCGGTCTGCGTCGATACATTGAGGCCGCCGCAATGGATCGCCAGCGGATCGTTCAGTCCGAAGAGCATCCGAACGAACACGTCGACGCCCAACTGGCGTTGTATCTCGACCACCTTGAGCTGGAGCTGCTCGTATTCGAGCGGGTCCTGATCCGGATAGACTTGGGTGAGAAAATGGCCCTGGTCCTGGATGAACAGGGTGACCGGCACGCGATCGGGCATCTCGCCGCCGAGCACCTTAAGAAAACGTTCTCGTCCCGTCATGAAACCCGCCTCCCTGAATGGTGTGTATTCACGGCCGTTCTCCTCTCCCGGGCGTCCTTGACCGTTCGTGGTCCAACGGAGTGAGTCTTGGTTTGACTAAAAGTTGTTCGATTTCCTCGAGCGGGACTAAAGTGCAGGCGAAGTTGACGCAGCCGAGCAGCACCGCCTGAAAAAGCGGACTGGCGAAACGCCCGGCGATTTGGCTGAAAATACTTGGCGCGAAGGTGAGAGCCGCGGCCACTGCGTCGCAATTCGACCCGCGCATAAGTGCTGAGTCCCCCGTCCAGGACCGAGCACCGACCGAAAGGGAGCCAAGTTGCCACAAGACGAATCGTACGAAAACGGTTCTCTCGCATGATTGGCCCTTATTGTAGCTCGTTCCCGCCCGGTTCTCCAGCCCCGGCCATGCACGAGCCCAAATGAACTCGAAGCGCGAACGAGAGGGCGGGTGTCGCGACCCTGGCTCCGTCCTCTCGCTTGCGCTTCGGGTTGGTGTTTCGCGCACCGCGCCGAAAATGCGGGTTCGGTGACTCGTCCGGCCCAGACGTTTCGCCCCCCTTTCGGTCGAATTACCCTCTTGAGATCGGCCGGAGCGGCAATTAGTATGAAAAGAGCGTGGCTGACGTCACCCTCTTTCCCTTCTCTCCTTTTCCCTTTCTTCAAGACTTCCGACGTGCCGCGACGATAGCGATTCCCACTTCTCCTTCGAGACACTGCCTTGCACATACTCCTGATCGTCGCCCTTGTCACGACGTTGCTGCTTGCCGAGAGCGGCCCGGCGGGTCCGGTGGCCGAACCNNGCCGCGGCTGTGTCGACTTTCTATTCGCGACGCCTGCTCGCGGGGGCGTCGGACGCAAGACAATCGTTGCCATGGTGTCGCCGGCTGCGCCGCGCGCACGTCGCGCTGTGGCTTGCCGTCGGCGCGGGCGTCTCCCACGGCCTGGGCTGGCCGCGCATCGTGCGATACAACTGGCGACTCGACGGCATCCCGCTGGTCGAAGATCTCCTGATTCTGATGCCGATCGTGTTGCCGCTCGTTCTGTCTTGGGCCGCGTTTTATCGCTTGGATCGCGCCGTGTCGGTTGGCCCGATGGTTGCCGAACCGGGGAAGGACGCTCCGGCATTTGCCTCGTTGCGGGGCTACGTCGGGCTGCACACGCGCCACTACTTAGGCGTTCTGTTGGTCCCCATCCTCTGCCTGCTGGCCGTGCAGGACTTCGTCGCGTGGTGGCGGCCGGACGGGCTGCGAGGCGACGTCGTGGTGGTCGTGATGGTTCTGGCGATGCTGCTGCTTCTTGCAGTCTTCCCGGTTCTGCTGCGGCGAACGTGGCGAACGCGACCGCTGGCGGCCGNNCGACTCGAAATCATGGCCCGAGGGAGTGACGCCCCGTTGGGCGAAATCCTGGTCTGGGAGACCGATTCGATGGTCGTCAACGCGGCGGTCACCGGGCTGAACCCTTGGCTGCGATACGTCTTCCTGAGCGACGGGCTGCTGGAACTGCTCGACGAGGACGAAATCGCGGCCGTGTTCGCCCACGAACTGGGCCACGTGCGGAATGGGCACGTGTGGCTTCGCGCGGCCGCCATGTTCGTACCGCTCGGCGCGGCCGCGGCCGCCGCGTGCGCCTTTCCCGACGCGGTCCAACGGGCCGGGGCCTGGATCGAGTCGGGCGGCCTCGACCCGATGACAGCCCTGGGATTGGCCGGTCTGGCGGCTATCGTAATCTACGTGCTAACCTTTTTCGCGTTCTATTCGCGATCGTTGGAGCACGAGGCCGATCTGTCGGTTTGCGAGATGTTTCCACCTGGAGTAGGGGGGCCCGTCTTCTGTTCCGCGCTGGAAACGCTGGGTCGGGTGCAGGGAAGCCGCCGCGCGCGAAGCTGGCAACATGCCAGCATTGCCGATCGCGTGAAATTTCTCGAATCCGTCGAGCATGCGCCGAAACTTGGGCTACGTTATCGTAGGCGGATTCGTCTGGTCGGAGGCATCGTGATCGGTTTGGCGCTGAGCCCCTTGATTAGCCTGCTTCTGTGTTCCTTCCTCTTGGGCTGAGCGGTCGCCGGACTATTCGGAAAGACCGTCATGGCTTGCCCTCGTTTCCCGGAATCCGCAAATTTTGCGGCAGGCATTCTTCACCGGAAGCAGGCCGCTTGACGATTGCCGTGATAGAAGTCGCTTTCGCCTCGGCCTCTCCACGGCGGCCGGAACATTTCTTTTCAACTCAAACGACATGCGGAAATGGCCATGATTAACACCACATTGCATCATCGGGCCTTCAGTGCATTGGAGCAGAACGTGCATCTGAGGGGCCGACGATTGAGCCTGGAGGCCGAACGCGGCCGAATTACCCTGCGAGGCGTGGTTCGTTCGTACTACCAGAAGCAGATGGCCCAGGAGGCGGTCCGTCACGTGGACGGGGTGGACGAAATCGCCAACGAACTCGAGGTCTGCCACGCCTGAGTAAGATGCGGGCTCGCCGGCGCGATTCTCGCGTTGGTCGGTTATTGTTTGCCCGTTGGCTTACGAGGGAAACCCGTTTTAGGTCCCTCGCTTGCGCGTCGGGCTAGTATGGGCTAGTGAATAATCCGGTCTATCGCGGTCGGCAAGGCAGGCTGGCCATTACGGCCTCGACGCGATCGTGATAACTGGGCAGCCGATCTTCGAGGTGACACGTTTCGAGCACCTCGCGGTTGTCGGGCGATAGACCCGACAGGCGAATCACGCCTTCGTGCTCTAGAATCCGTCGCCGCAGCTTGATCAACTGGGCGATGAGAATCGACCTCAACACCTCAATGTCGTCCAATTCGAGAACGAGACGATAGGTGAGATGGTTTTCCAGTAGTGACCAGATCCGGTCGGCCAACGCGTCGGCTTCCGGACAATCGGGGTCGAGGTTTTTCAGCCGAACAAACAGCCAGTCCGGCCCCCGACTCAGATCGAGGTCACATCCCTTTGTCGTGACCAACATAACCCGATCTCATTTCGTTCAGGGTGCGCGTTCCGGAACGCACGGACCAAAACGCCAAAGTATGCTCGCAGGTTCGGGGAACGACACAGGGTCACGGACAACCTCGCAAGACGTCCTTCCGCCGACCGTGCGCGCCCATCCGTCTGGGCAGACCCCTTCGTTTGTTAATCTTACGCGACACGCATGGTTTAGCAATGCCCCTTTAGGGCGTATCGGTCCTATCTCCCGCCGTTTGCGCAGGTTCACCGCGAGCCGTTTTGCCCCGCCAAAACCGCGCGCCATACCGACCCGAAGCGCAAGCGAGAGGGACGCAACGGCTTGTTCTGGCTTGCGTTTCGGGTTAGCGCGGATATTAACGAGCCCGTGATTTTGGCGCGGGTTTCAGGATTTCAACCGGATTCGGAAATGACGGTGAATCGTTGGCGTCCTCTCGCTTGCGCTTCGGGT
>DOEZ01000640.1 GCA_003532715.1 Planctomycetaceae bacterium | reverse complement strand
AAGCGCAAGCGAGAGGTGTGCAACGGCTCGGCGTCAACCATGACTTCGGCCGACGCTTCGCCCACCCCGGCGAAATCACCGGCACGTGAACGATTCGGGCTGGTCCGCGTTTGTCGATGCGAACCGTGTAAAAAACCAAGGGCGGGCCGAGGATGTTAGACGTCTTCGGCCCGCTCTTTTTTCTGTAAGCGTCCGTAGCCTCGATAGTCGCCTTTCGCTCCGNNGGAGCGAAAGGCGACTTTGGCGACCCGCGAACGGTTACGCCTGTGCTACCTCTCGCGGTCGTGCGTCTCGATAAGTTGGGCCAATCGGTCGGCCAGTTCGCCGGGCAATTGGTCGCGCCACTTAGCGTCGATCAATCCTACGTCGAGCAGGTCGACGCCCTTGGTGTTGCGAACCGCCTCTTGGTCGACGCTCGCGACCCATGCGGCCACCGCATTGCCGCCGACGACCACGTGGGCGATTCCCGCCTGGCGAAGCGCGCCGGCCGCGCGACAGGCTCGTTGGCGAACGTCTTCCACGGCCGCGGCCATCCTGTCCCAGGAGAAATCTTGTAGTCGTACCGGGTTCACGCCGAAATCTCCGCCGTTGGCGACTCGCCCCAACGCCTCTTTGCACTTTACCATGGCAACAAGCCGCCCGAAACCCCGTTGCAGCCACCCGACGGGCTGGCCACGACCCGAACAAAACGCGACAATGGGAGAGTTGACCACAAAGCCGGGTTATTCACCGGAGTGTGCCACTGCTTGCGGAATAGCCGATCATCGTTGAACGTACAGTTCGCACTGCTTGCCGGAAAGGTCAGCGGTTCGTGAAGGCCGCAAGCAGTGCCGCCAACGCTCGAAGTACAGCCTTTTCAGCGGCAAGCAGTGGCACACTTGGTTCAATGTCATTATCTCGTGAATAGTCCCGGCCCTCGCGGAGCATCGACATGAGCGAAAGCCAGAAATCCGGCAAACGCAAGGTCGTCGTCGTCGGCGCGGGAGCCGTCGGCTCGACCTTCTGCTACGCGCTGGCCCAAAGCGGGCTGGCCAACGAAATCGTCTTGCTCGACAAAAACGACGACCTGGCGCGCGGACAGGTGCTCGACCTGGCCCACGGGCAGCCCTTCTTCCCCAGCGTGTCGATTCGGGTGGGCGATGCGTCGGATCACGCCGACGCCGACATGGTGGTCGTCACGGCCGGCGCGGCCCAGCGGCCCGGCCAAACGCGAATCGAACTGCTCCAGAAGAACGCGGCCATCGTCCGCTCGATCGTCGGCGAGGTGGTCGAGCAAGGCTCGAAGGCCGTCCTGCTGATCGTCACCAACCCGGTCGACGTGCTCACCCACGTCGCGCTGCGGCAGTCGGGCTGGGAAAAGGGCCGCTTGATCGGCTCGGGCACCGTGCTCGACAGCGCCCGGCTGCGCCACCTCTTGAGCCGGCACTGCCTGGTCGACGTGCATAACGTCCACGCTTACGTCCTCGGCGAACACGGCGACAGTGAGTTCGCCGCCTGGTCGATGACCCACATCGCCGGAATGAGCATGGAGGACTACTGCCCGATGTGCGGACGGTGCGCCCAATGGCGCGAAGAACGACGCCGCATCGAACAAGAGGTCCGCGACTCGGCCTACCACATCATCGACTACAAGGGAGCGACCTGGTTCGCCGTCGGCATGGCCATGACGCGCATCGTCGGGGCGGTCTTGCGCAACCAGCGGAGCGTCCTGACCGTCTCGACCCTGCTCGACGGCGAGTACGGCCTGGGCGACGTCTGCCTGGGCGTGCCGAGCATCGTCGCGCAAAACGGCGTCGAACGAATCATCGAAGCGCCGTTGGACCCCGAAGAACGCAAGTCGCTGTCCGCCTCGGCCGAAATCCTCAAAGAGGCTCTCCGACAACTTGACAACGAATCGCGGGATTCCAACTAATACGGGCTAATCCTCGCTCAACGCGTTATCCGTTCTCTTGCACCACACACGGCCGCGATGCGTTGTGAGTACGAGCACGCCGCCGTCGCGCAGCGAATACAATCCGTTCCAGCAGGCGGGATCTCCCGGCCCGCCCAAGAGATAGGATGGTTTGCTCCAGGTCTTGCCGCCGTCATCGCTTCGGATGACGGCCAACGTCGTGTGTCGGACATAGTTGTAGTTGGGATGTCGCGGGTCGTTTTCCCGCGTGTTGCGATGGTACGAAACCCGCTCGTCGGTTTGAAATGCGGCCAGAAGGCTTCCCGATCTGGTTAGGACGATCGCCGGCGCGCCGGCCGACCAGCGGTCGGACGTGGGCGCCGAAGGGCGGTAAACCAACTCGCGATGGTTCGGCCACGTCCGACCCCCGTCGTTCGATCGAACCGCTCGCAAGATGAAACGAAAGGGCGGCATGTCCTGGGCCTCGAACACCACGAGAAGCTCGCCCGAGGGCAACCGCGTCACGCCCGGCATTCCGTCGCGCGAACCTCTCTTCGCGGCAACCGTCGTGGGCGTCGACCACGTCTTGCCGCGATCCGTCGAAACACGGATTTCGATCGTCTGGTCGGGATGCGAGGATTCCTCGCTGGCGTAATAGGCTTGAATCGTTCCATCGGGCATCAAGAGCAACAGCGGCTCCCAAAGTCCCTTGCGTCCCTCGGCGAGAATCGAACGCAACGCCCAACTACGCCCTTGGTCGTTGCTTGCATGAACTTCGAGTCGGTAGCGCGACGCGGCCGGTCGATTGCGGCGGCACGCCACAAGGATAGTCCCATCGTCGAGTTGCAGCGGGAAGGCGTTGGCCAGATCGACGCCGCCCGCGTCCTTGGATAGGGGTCGATATTCGCCCCAGGTTCGGCCGCCGTCGGAGCTACGCGTCGAACCGATGGCCCGGCCGGCCACGGTGCGATGGTCGAACGTCGCCAGCAGCTCTCCGTCGGTCAACTCGACGACGCGAGGATACGCGGCGTAGCCCTCGTGAATCGGGTGGAAACCGGCGGCGAGCTCGTTGGAAGTGCTGCCCGGGCGTGCTTCCTCCTGCCCGAAAACCACGGAAACCGAACCAAAATATGGCGATGCCAGCAGCAGCATCGCCAGGAAGACTCGGACGCATCTCATGGAGGGCCTCGTCTCTCGATAATCTTAGCGGAAGTCGAGCCCGGCCTGACCTTGAATGGGACGCCACTGGCGCATCGCCACCGTCTTGCGGGAGCACGAACAAGATGCCCATTGAACCCACAAAATGAGAACTGGCCGGGTGATAGCCTCGATTCTATCGCGCGGTTTTGCGCCGATCAACGCCATCCGGCATGTCCCCCTCTACGGCATCGGCCGCGACGACGTCGAATACATCCTCTCGACGTTCAAGGGCATCCACGACCGCCAACCGCTGCTCCCCGAAGCGTCGAGCACGGCCCAACGCATCCTCGAAAAACACGACGAAATATCGCCCCCCGGTTAACGCGACAACCACCGCCCGACGACCGCCCTTCGCTCCGCCAAAATCGCCCTTCGCTCCGCCAAAATCGCCTTTCGCTCCGCCATAGTCGCCTTTCGCTCCGCGAAAGTAGCGTAGAATCCGCAGAGTGCGTCTCGACGCATCACGAAAGCTTACGCACGGGGGCTTACATCGGCAAACCGCGGCCGGTGCGTCGTGCTACTTTCGCGGAGCGAAAGGCGACTTTGGTTCGCCAACCCCGGGTCGCTGCGCGACCGCGGGGCTAATAGCTTTCATCCCTGCGGGATGAGCCGATTCGCAACAAAATCGTGTGCCGAACATCCTGAAGACTGGCAACAAGTTACGTCAAATGGCCTGAAAACTCGGTTCACGGCGTAGAGTGGCACACTGCGATGTATAATCCACGGTTCCCTTCCACGTCACCGCGTGGCGAACCAAACCAAGGAGGTGTACTATGCAAGCTAACCGTAAGGCGTTGCTCTCAGGTCTGCTCGGGTTGGCCGTCCTTCTGCCCGGCTGCGTCAGACTCGATGGCCAGCGGTTGAGCTGGTTCCATGACGAGGCGGCGGACGTGCTGCAAATCGTCCTGAACTACGACGGCGTCCACGACTCGGGCGATGACCGTCACGGTCGAGGCGTCGAACAGATTCCCGAATTCGTCCGCGACGATTCGGTCATGCTGCTCGACTGGCCGCTGCATCGGCAACTCAAGAAGATGCGCGAGGCGACCGGGTCGCCCGGCCAGTCGGCCCACGACAACGCCAGAACCGAGAGAATTGCCGAGTTGGCCAAGACCGTCCGCGTCGAACCGATCGGCCACTACCGCGAACCCAACGGCAAGCTCGGCGCCGCGCAGCTCATCACGATTCCGAACGCCCAATCGTTCGTCAAGACGGTCAACTCGTTGCTCAACGCCCAAATTGTCGAAGACCGGGCCTTCCGGCTGAAGCATTCTCCCGAGCAGCCCGTTCCGAAGACGCTCGAACGGATCGAGACGGCCGCCAAGACCGAACACCAGTGGATTCGGCTCGACGGCCAGGCGATTCGCGTCGTGGTTCCGGTCCATCCGGGCGAATGGAAGGCTCAGAAGATCCAATTCGCCGCCGAACTCGCCGAAAAACTGTCGAAGGGTTTCGGCGAAAAACCCGACGAAACCCGACTCGGGCTGCAACGGTTCTTTCGTTTCGTCGCCGCCTCGCCCCTTTCCTACATTGAGCGGGACGACGAGATCGAGATCATGGTCGGTCGGACCAAGTCGGCCACCACGCTACGCGCGACGCTGCGCGACGCCTACGAACCGAGCCTCGAAGCGGTGCTCGTCGAGCAAGTCCCCGTCGATCTCGACCAGCGGCTCGCCGACGCTCTCTTGGATGCAGAGAACGAGCCGTCCGCGCCTGTCGCCGCCGTGTTGAAGTTCGGGCCACCCGAAGACCAGGTCCGGGCGTTGCTCGTCGCGTTCGAGAAGGATGACGTCGAGCGGAGAGTGGAGGTCAGCACGCGTCTCAACCGGTGGGCCGCCGAGTGGAACCGCAACCACGTCGTGCCCGCAGCCCCGACCGCGACGACGCCGGACGACGACCTTGCGGCATGGAAACAATGGTACGTGAAGATGCGAGGGTTGTGAGTGATGAACGCGTGCGAATCGCCGATCCGCGACTCATGGCCAAGCCCCACGCGAAAGGCGCCGAGGTCGTGGTATTTTGCTCTCCGTTTTGCGGTCGTCGGTTTTGTCTTGGCGGGCATTTTCATGATCTGCCTCGGATACCGTCAATTCGACCCACCCCCGCCGCCTCCCCAGCCGCCCAACGTTGCCTACTGCGGAAACGAGGTCCTTGGTAGCGTGGTCAGACGTACAGCGAGGGGCCTGCTCATCATGGCGGTGGGCGCGCCGATCGCTGCGGTCGCGGGAGGGTTGATCGGCGGAATCACCGGGGGTGCGGTGGACTGCGTCTCGCGATTTTACCGACGATCGAGTGAGTCGAAACGAGCGTGAGTCGAAACGAGGACGGTGAGTCGAAACGAGGACGCAGCTAGTTTTTCACGACATGCACGAAGATTCGCTTCACGGCATAGAGGGGCACCCGAGCGGTTCTTGCTTGCCCGCTCCCTTACGGTCGGGGTTNNGACGAGCCGCAGAGATACTCGAACCAGCCGTGACCGCGTCCCACCGAGCAGCTTGCGTCGAGGAGTTCGATCTTATTGCGGTTTTCGCCTAATTGAGCCGCGCACGCCGGGCCGGTGAAACCCAGTGCTTGCGGGCCGCCCCGGCCGTACATTCGGGGATACCACCGCAACACGCGGTCGTTGCCGTTGCGAACGACGAGCATCCGCTCGACTTCGTCGAGCGCCTCGCCGTTGCGGCGGCCGGGCAGCAGCGAGCCGTTGTCGACCGCCGCCGCGAACAACACGGCGCGCACCGCGCGCCGCGGGCGGTCGTCGCGCGGTTCGAGCCGGCGACATGCCAGTTCACCGCCCGAGAGAAGATGCAACGCGCCGGTAATCACCCGAGCGCCAAAGCTGTGGCCCACCATCGCCACGGGGACATCGGGATTCATGGCATGGACGCATTGGGCCAGATAGAACGCCTCGACGTCGCTTCGGGCGGCCTTGATTCGCACGTCGTCGCGGATCGACCGGGCGACGCGACCAGACGGCCACGACCAAACCACCAAGCGGAAAGGCCGGTCCGGGGCGGCGCATTCCAACAGGCGACGGAGTGCGTGCCCCCTTTGAATCGCTTCGCACGAATCGACCTGGTTGCCGTGAATCACGAAACTGGTCGGCACGTCGGTCGAACCAGTCGCTAGAAAGTCGCGCGTGTCAACGTCGATCCAACCGTCCTCGCCGTCGAACCGTTGGAAACGGACGGCCGGATCGTCGAACCCGTCGTCGGCTCNNCCACAGTTCGGAGGTTTTGGAGGCCGGGGGGCTGGCCGGCAAGGTTGGCTCGGCCCGGACGGGGAGCGTCAAGAGCTGGATTGCGAGAACAAGGGCGAAGAGGAAACCCGCGCGAGTCATGGCGACATACCTGTTTTATTCCAATTACCTTTCCGAATCTATCCAAATCTAGCCCACGATTTGACGCACGTGGCAAAACGACGACCATGTCATTTCCGAAAAAAAACGTCGGTTGCATTTGCACATCATCCAGGATGGTGTAGAGTTGTCTGGCTCATGGTTTGCCCTGGGCCGAGAGACATGCTTTTAGCCCCTCCGAAGTGGAAAGAACCCGACATCGAGGGCCTGTTTTGCCTATCAAGTGAGTATTCTCCAGGCTGCGAGCCGCATGCTTGGCGTCAGGTTGTCCCCTCCGCCTCGACGTGGGCACACGGCTCTCATGCCTCGGGTGTGATGAAGGTCTCGTTGGGAGATTTAGTGATGAAGAGGCTTCTATTGCTGACGGCTGTAACGATGATGCTGGCGGGCACGACCGGTTGTCGTTGCTGCGACTGGCTGTTTCGAGGTTCGCGGTACGGAACCGTCCCGCAGAACGAGGTCATTATGGCCGAGCCGTACAACCCCTGTGCGACGCCCGCCGCGCCGATGTGCGGTTCAGCCTGCGACGCGGCGTTGCCGGGTCCGAGCGGCTACGTGACTCCGAATTAGTTTCTGTCGCGGAAACAACTGTAGGGTGGGGCGATT
>DOEZ01000073.1 GCA_003532715.1 Planctomycetaceae bacterium | reverse complement strand
GATCAAGGGAAACTACACGGTCGACGCGAAGAACACGCCGCTGCAATTGCTCGGCTTGGACGCGCATCAGGGAGACAACATCACGGTGAAGGCCAGCGGCCGCGACGCGGGTGAAGCGCTCGACGCGCTGGCCGAGTTGTTCGCGTCGCACTTCGAGGATCCGGCCGGCAGTCGGCCGGAACAGTGAGAAAAGCGCGGGAAACGATGCAGGAACTGCAAGGCATAGCGGTCAGTCCGGGCGTCGCCATCGGCGAAGCGCTGGTCGTTGACAATGAGGGATTCCGGATTCCTCGCCGGTTCCTCGCGCGCGACGCGGTCGAGAGCGAACTGGAGCGGCTCGACAAGGCTATCGCCGCGGCCCGAAAGGAGATCGCGCACAATCGCGACGCCGTTTCGGAGGAATTGGGCAAGAAGTACGGAGCCATCTTCGAGGCCCATCTTCTGATGCTCGAAGATTCGCAACTTCACGGCGAACTGGAGCAGATGATTCGCCAACGGCACTATTCGCCCGAATACGCCGTCAGCCGGACGTTGCGCCGCTACGCCAAGGTTTTCGAGAAACTCGAGAGCCGGTACCTGGCCCAGCGAGCCAACGACATCTTCGACATCGAGAAGCGTCTCTTGCGGCATCTGCTGGGTCGCCGACGCGAGGGGCTTGGGCATCTGACCTCGCCGGCCGTCGTGTTGGCTCACAATCTCACGCCGAGCGAGACGGCGAATCTCAGCCGCGAGTTCTGTCTAGGATTCGTGACGGAGGTCGGCGGATTGGGTAGCCACACCGCAATCGTCGCCGAGGCGTTGGAGATTCCCGCCGTCGTTGGAACGGGCCCGTTTTTGAGCGAGGTCTCGGGCGGCGACCTGGTCATCATCGACGGCGACAAGGGGCTGGTGATTCTGCATCCCGACGAAGAGACGGTCGCCCGCTACCGCCATGAGGCCGAGGAGATTCGCACGCTGGCCGCGCAGCTCGAGACACTGCGCGATCTGCCGGCCGAAACGAACGACGGCGTTCGCATCAAGATCTTCGGCAACATCGAGTTTCCCTACGAGGTCGATCACTGCATCAATCGGGGAGCGGACGGCATCGGTTTGTATCGCACGGAGTTCCTTTATCTCGGCGCCGACAGCGAGCCCGACGAGGAGGTCCACTACCAGGCCTACTGCCGCGTGGCGAAAACGATGGGCAAGCGGTGGGTGACGATACGCACGTTCGACATGGGCGCCGACAAGGTGGCGCATTTGCCCGATCCGCAGGACGAGCGCAACCCGTTCTTGGGGCTGCGGAGCATCCGGCTGGCGTTGCGCAATCTGCCGATGTTTCGGGTTCAACTGCGCGCCATTCTTCGGGCGAGCGTATTGGGCAACGTGCAGATCATGTTCCCGCTCGTCTCGACCTTGCTCGAGCTTCGCCAAGCGAAGATGGTGCTGGCCGACGTGATGGAGGATTTGGAGGAGCGGGGAATTGCGTTCAATCGGGACATCCCCGTGGGGATGATGGTCGAGGTTCCGGCCGCGGTCATGATGCTCGACCATTTCACCGACGAAGTCGATTTTTTGAGCATCGGCACGAACGACCTGATCCAGTACACGCTGGCGGTCGACCGAAGCAACAAAGACGTGGTCGGTCTGTACAATGCGTCCGATCCGGCCGTGTTGCGGTTGATCGACATGGCGTTGGAGATGGGCGCGAAGAAATCGGTGCCGGTGAACCTGTGCGGCCAGATGAGCGGCAACCCGGTTTATACCATGCTGTTGCTGGGCATGGGCTTGCGTCAGTTCAGCGTGACGCCGGCGGCGATTCCCGAGATTAAGAAGATCTGTCGCAGCGTGTCGATCGAGGATTGCCTGAAGGTGGCCCAGCGCGCGCGGACGATGGAGAACGCGAGAGACATTCGTAGTTATTTGAAGGAGGAGCTTCGCCGACACGTGCCCGAGTTGGGCCAGTGATTGTCGCGAGGCATCGAAAACCAACCCGGAATGCGGCCGAGCCCGGCGTGGGAGCGGCGTGTTTCGGAGATAAATTTTTGGGTTCCCCGGCCGCAACGGCAGCGTCGGGGAAGTGAACGGCGGATCTGCCGCGGTTTGCATGGAAAATGACAGGACCGAATCCTTGAAGTCCCGAGACGGCCGGCTTTTNNCGGCGGGTCGCCTCGCCCATTGCACATGCAAGAATGCCAACGTACACGAGCAGAGCCGCCGGTTCGACAGCGAGTACGTATTCGTTTTAGCAAGCAGGGAGATTTGCGACTGATCGGCCATCGGGACCTGGTCCGCGTGATGGAACGGCTTTTTCGACGAGCGGAGTTGCCCTTGGGAATGTCCCAGGGGTTCCATCCGAAGCCGAGGATGAGCTTTCCCACCGCCTTGGCCTTGGGAATCGGCGGGCTGACGAAGTCATGGAGATCGAATTGGCTCGAGAACTGACGGCCGAGGCAATCGGCGAGCGTTTGACCGCTCATGCCGTGCCGGGGTTGAGTTTCGAGCGAGTCGAAATCCTGCCGCCGGGCATCAGGGCCAACAAGGCGCGGGTCGCCCGCGTGACCTACCAGATCGCCGTTGCTCGCGACCAGGAGGACGAGATCGCACGCCGCGCGGCCGAATTGGTTTCACGCGAGTCGGCGACGGTCCAACGCCCGCGACAATCGAAACCGATCGACCTGCTTGAGTTTTTGGAAGAATTGAAGGTTTGCGAGGGAGTGTTGTCCATGACGCTTCGTGTCACGCCGCAATCGAATGCGGGACCGCGCGAGGTGCTCGACGCGATTGGGTTGGCGGATATCGAGCGCGAAGGCGCTCGGTTGACGCGAACACGCGTCGAACTCGAAAACGGATAGCAACCTTCTCCTTCGGTCTTCCGGAAGCGGAATTTCACGTACTCGCCGTTGAATCTCGGAGAACGCGGCCGTTCGATTCGGCCGCGTCCGAGGATCATTGAACTTGCCGAGCAAGAAAGCGAGCACATGAAACAGGAAATGCTGATCAACGTCGCGCAGCCGGAGGAATGCCGAATCGCGATCGTCGAAGACGGAGTTCTCGAGGAACTTTACGTCGAGCGAACCGCCCAAGACAACTATGTGGGCAACATCTACAAGGGCGTGGTCATCAATCTCGAGCCGAGCATTCAGGCCGCGTTCGTCGATTTCGGGGTGGGACGCAACGGCTTTCTTCACGTCAGCGACGTGGAGCCGCAATACTTCCGCCAGGGCGGCTTCAAGCCGGAGGACGCCGTGGAACGCGACGACGCGGACGGCTCGAACGGTCCGTCGCGCGGCCGACAGCGTCGTCCCGGGGCGCGTCCGCGCGTCAAGCCGCCGATCCAGGACATCCTTCGCCGCGGCGACGAGGTGCTCGTCCAGGTGACGAAGGAGGGGATCGGCACGAAGGGGCCGACGCTTTCGACCTACATCAGCATTCCGGGCCGCTACCTGGTCCTGATGCCGGCCCTGGGGCGCGTCGGCGTCTCGCGCAAGATCGAGGACGAATCGGTCCGCATCAAACTGCGCGACGTGATGCTCGAACTGAACCCACCCAAGGGGCTCGGCTTCATCGTCCGCACGGCGGGAATCGACCGGACCAAAAAGGAACTCTCCCGCGATCTGGCCTACCTGTTGCGGTTGTGGAAAGTCATCGTCCGACGGATCAAGAAGTCGGCCGGGCCGACCGACATTTACGAAGAAAGCGACATGATCATTCGGACCATTCGCGACATCTTCAGCAACGACGTCGACACGATCTTCATCGACGAGAAATCGGCCTACGAGCGGGCTCGCGAATTCCTTCAACTGGTCATGCCGCGTCACGTGAATCGGCTGCAGCTTTACGAGGGAAAGGAGCCCCTGTTCCACCGCTATCACCTCGACGAGGAGATCGCGAAGATTCAGCGGCGGACCGTGCCGTTGCGCCAGGGAGGATCGATCGTCATCGATCAGACCGAGGCGCTGGTGGCCATCGACGTGAACAGCGGCAGTTTCCGCATCGACGACTCGGCCGAGGAATCGGCCTATCAAATCAACCTGATCGCCGCCAAGGAGATCGCGCGGCAGATTCGGCTTCGCGACCTGGGCGGCGTCGTGGTCAACGACTTCATCGACATGCGGATGGAGAAGCACCGCAGAGGCGTCGAGCGGGCTCTGCGCGACGCGATGAAGCGCGATCGGGCCAGGACGAAGATCCTGCGGACCAGCCCCTTCGGACTCGTCGAAATGACCCGGCAGCGGATTCGGCCCGGCTTGAAACGGAACGTCTACAGCGACTGCCCAGCCTGCCGAGGCTCGGGCGTGGTGAAGACCCCGGAAAGCATGGCCATCGAGGTCGTCCGCTACCTGATGCTCGCCGCGCAGAATCCGGCCGTGGTCAAGGTTTCGGTGAGCGTGACGGACGAAGTGGCCGATTATCTGAGCAACAAGAAGCGGCGCGAGCTGGCGCGACTCGAGGACGAAGGCCAAATGACGGTGCAAGTCCTTGGCATCAAGGGAGTTACGCCCGAGCACCTGATTTTCGAGTGCTGGGATAAGGAAGGCCGCGAGGTGAAGTTTACGCCCTACTAATGGGTTATTGGTCGTTTGGCCGACCGGGGTTGCCGCGAACCTTGAAGTTCTTCGCAACCCTTGAAAGAAGACGATCCGATCTGTTAAACTACAGGGTTTCGCCTCCCGGCGGGTTTCTATCCGGCCGAGGAGCGGCCGATCTACTTCCCCTTGCCCCATGATCGCGAAGGCCGGGCCGACGCGGAATGAATACGAAACCGGACACAGGATTTTGAACATGTACGCGATTATCGAAGACAGTGGTCAACAGTGGCGAGTCGAAGAGGGCCAAGAGCTGCGCATCGACTACCGTGAAGCGGCGGCCGGAGAGAAGATCACCTTCGATCGGGTGCTGGCCTATCGCGACGACGATGGACTGAAGCTCGGACAACCAACGCTCGAATCGAGCACCGTCACCGCCGAAGTCCTCGGCACCGAGCAAGGACCCAAGCTGGTCGTCCAGAAACTCCGCCGACGCAAGAACACTCGGACCAAGACGGGCCATCGCCAGTTGTACACGACGGTGAAGATCGAAAAGATCAACGTCTGACGGGCTCCCGTGTGTCACTGGCTACGCCAGTGCGATGAAATCGGTTGTAGACGATTGGTGGGGCTCGCTCCACTCGACCCGCCCTACAAGTTGAGACGGCTATGTCCCATAGCTCGTTGGCCGACTTTCTTGAAGAACTCCACCGGCTCGGCGAGCTTCGTCTTGTCGAGGACGAAGTGGACAGCGAGGGCATCTGGGCCGGGGCGGGCCTCCCGGCTTTGGACTCGTGCCGCGACATCATCCCGCAACTGACCCACACGGCCGTCTTGTTCCGCAATGTTCGAGGTCAGTCGTTTCCGATCACCGCCGGCTTGTTGGCTACCCAGGCGAGGATCTGCCGCGTGCTGGGCGTCGCCACGCTAGCCGAGGCCGCCAATCGGGTTGCCGCGGCCTTTTCGACCGCGCCGCCGCGAGAGTCGCTCGTCCGAGACGGCGTCGGCCGCCGTGATGCGTGTCTGGCTCGCCACGCCCCGCGACTCGTGAAGACGGGCGAGTCGCAGAAGATCGTTCGGCTCGGCGGCGATGTCGATCTCGAACAGATCCCCGGGCCGAATCGCCCCTCGCCGCTCGAAACGCATCGAACGCTCACCGCCGGCGTGCTCGTCANNCCGATCCGCTCGCGCGACGAGCTGGCAGTTCATTTCGAGCCGTTCGATCCGCTGGCCGCGATTCTGGAAGTCTATCGGCGGCGCGGCGAGTCGATGCCGTTGGCATTTGCCCTGGGCGGTCATCCCGCCCGGCTGTTGGCGGCGATGGCCAATCCGCCGTTTCGGGTCGACCGCGACTGTCTGGCCGGGCTGCTCACGGGCGGTCCGCTCGACAACGTTCGCTGCCGGAGCATCGACGTGGAAGTGCCGGCCGAGGCCGACTTCGTCGTCGAAGGCACGATTGATTCGGCGGCGGCCCCGGTCGAGACGGGCCCGATTTTCACGCCGGTGGCGGGCATGGCCGCGTCGCGCCCATGCCCGCTTCTGCGAGTGACCGCCTTGACGCGACGCGCGAATCCTGTCGCGCCGATGATCCTGCCCTGGGCGATCGCCTCGGAATGGACCGTCATCGCGCGGACGATGCATCGCGTGTTGTTGCCCTTGACGCGACTGTTGATCGACGAGTTGGCCGACTGCAATCTGCCCGAGTTCGGCATGGGCCGGACGATGGCCTGGGTGTCGATTCGCAAGAAGGACGCCCAGAGCGCTCGGCGAGTCGCCCGGGCGTTGTGGGGCTTGCCCGGCACGCGGTTTTGCAGTCAGATGGTGCTGGTCGACGAAGACGTTGACGTCGACGACGGCTGCCAGATTTGGGCAGCCAAGGGCCGGAACATCCAGGGCGGGCGCGACGTTTTTTTCGAGGAGGGTTCGCCCGACCCGTGGGCCGAGGGCGAAGCAATCGGCCAGCCGTGCCAACGGCTAGCCTTCGACGCAACGAGCAAGTGCTTCTGAAGAACAATGTCACAGCCCATGCCCGTCGATAAATCGTCTTCTCGCGTGTGTCGCATGTTCGGCGAGATCGCGGGGCGCTACGACTTATTGAATCACCTACTGTCGCTTGGCGTCGACCGGCGGTGGCGGCGGCTCGCGACGCGGCTCGCGCCGGCGGACGGCGAGGGACCCGTGTTGGACGTTTGCACGGGCACGGGCGATTTGGCGCTGGCCTATTGGCGATCGCGCGGCGGCGCGGTGAGCGTCGTCGGGGCCGACTTCTGCCGCCCGATGCTCCGTGTCGGGCGCGAAAAGGTCGGCCGCGCCGGCGCGGACGGCTCGGTATGGCTCGTCGAAGCCGACGCCGAACGGCTGCCGTTCGCCTCGGATCAATTCCAGGTCGTTTCGGCGGCCTTCGGGCTGAGGAACGTCAGCGACACCGACCGAGGGCTGGCCGAAATGGCCCGCGTGTGCCGCCCGGGCGGAAAGGTGGCCGTGCTGGAGTTCTCGATGCCTCGGCGAGGCCCGCTTCGAACGCTCTACCGCTGGTATTTCGAGCGAATACTCCCCCGCGTGGGGCAATCCTTGGCAAACAATCGCCAATCGGCGTACAATTATCTACCCGAGAGCGTGAGTCAGTTTCCCGAGGGGGAAGCTTTGGCCGAGCGGATGCGAGCGGCCGGGCTGGCGGACGTTTGGCATCGCCGGCTCACGTTCGGAGTCGTCACCCTGTACGTGGGAAAGAAATGAAACGCAATTACGTTGTCGCCATCACTGGGGCAAGCGGCGTGGCTTATGCCGTGCGACTGCTCGAAGCGCTTACGGCGACCGGGTGCGACGTGCAACTGGTCATCAGTAAGGCGGCCGTCGCCGTGATCAACCAGGAACTCGACCGCAAGGTCAATCTCGACAAGTTCTCGTTGTCGATGCTGGGCTTGGGAACCAGCGACAAGAGCAGTCAGGACGAGAAGCTGGACAAACTGCGGATGATCTCGGGCATTTCGAGCGAACAGAGCAACGTCCTGTCGGTTTCGTCGGGCGAACCCGGCAAGATCTACTATCGGGACTACCGCGATCTGGCTTCGCCGTTGGCCAGCGGCACCTGCGCCACCGACGGCATGATCGTCTGCCCGTGCTCCGGCTCGACGCTCGGCGCGATCGCGTCGGGGACCAACACGAACCTGATCCACCGCGCGGCAGACGTGCAGCTCAAGGAGCGGCGACCCTTGGTCTTGGTGCTTCGCGAATCGCCGCTGTCGCTCGTCTACGTCGAGAATATGCGACGCGCGGCCCGTGCCGGCGCGGTCCTTCTACCGGCCGCGCCGGGTTTCTACCACAATCCGAAGACGATTCAAGACATGGTCGATTTCGTCGTCGCGCGCGTCTGCGATCAGTTGGGCATCGTCAACAACCTGATCGAGCGGTGGGGAAGCTGACGCATCGTGTTTGCCCGCCCGCGCCATCTGCTCGAAATGATCCGTTTCAGCCACACGCTCTTCGCGCTGCCGTTCGCGCTTCTGGCGGCCGTGATGGCGTGGTCGGCCGGGCGAGCCGACGGTTCGGCGGCTGCGTTCCAGTGGCGCGATCTGCTGGGCATCCTCATCTGCATGGCCACGGCCCGCAGCGCGGCAATGAGCTTCAACCGGCTGGCCGATCAGCGACTCGACGCGATGAACCCCCGGACGGCCGCGCGTCATCTGCCACAAGGCACTCTTAGCACGGCCAGCGTGGTTGCCTTCACGGCGGCCTGTTCGATCGGATTCGTGGCCGGCACGCTGCTGTTTCTGCCGGGCAATCCGTGGCCGCTGTACGCGTCGGTGCCCGTCCTCGTGTTTCTGTTCGGATACAGTTTCACAAAGCGTTTCACCGTGCTTTCGCATTTCTGGCTCGGCACGGCGCTGGCCCTGTCGCCGCTGGCCGCTTGGGTCGCGATTCGGGCCGAGTTGGCCTTGCCGCCGATCGTGCTCGGCGGCGCGGTGCTCTTGTGGGTGGCCGGTTTCGACATGATCTACGCCTGCCAGGATTTCGAATTCGACCGGAAGATGCGACTGCGAAGTGTGCCCGCGCGATTCGGCGTGGCCGGCGCGCTGCGGTTGGCCGCCGCGTGTCACGCGGGCATGGTGGCGATGCTGGTGCTTCTGTGGTTCGTCTTTCCGGCGTTCGGCTGGTTGTACGCGGCGGGCGTCGCGGCGATCGGCCTTCTGCTGGTATACGAGCACGCCCTGGTCCGCCCCGACGACTTGTCGCGAGTCAACCGGGCATTCTTCCACGTCAACGCGGTAGTAAGCGTCGGCCTGCTGGTCGTCGGCACGGTGGATCTGCTGCTTTGAACTCCGGGAAACCCATAGCGGAGCGATGAAAGCAATTAGTCCCGGGTTGCGCAGCGACCCGGGGTATCGGGCTCTCGTCCGTCAACGTGTTGTCGCGTTCCGCGTCGGGTCGAAAATCTGTCGTCCCAGAATTGGCTGTCTGGGCGTGTTGGCGGGCGATTGCAGATTCGTCTCCAACTCGCGCAGCGCCTGCATCGCGAAGGGCAGGACGTCGCGACTCGTCTTCGGATCCTGCAACGTTCCGTAGACGTTGATCGTCATGGTCTGGCGGCTTGCTTCGTCCATGATCGGGCTGATGAGCGGCAGGTACCACTTGTTGCGGCCCACTACCGCGCGAAACGCCAGATCGATCTTCGACGGAAACTCGATCTCGCCCTGGCCCAGAAGGCTGATCGCGTCGCCGTTGAAACTGATCGGACTCAAATAGACGTGCTTTCCGGCGATGCGAAACCGCATGTCGGCCTCGCTGAACGCGCTCGAATCCGGTTCGCGGAGGCTCAGGATTTTAAGAATCGACACCATGACGGGCAGTTGATACACGTCGCCGTCGCGCAGCCAGGCACGGCCATCGCCTTCCATGCCGTTGATCGACGGCACGCGCCCGCTCAGGTTGAGCGTCAGGCCGACGCGGCCCTTCAGGTCTTGCGAGCCCGGCATCGTCTGCTTGGCGAACTGGGCCAGATCGGCGTCGATCAGCCCGGCGTTGAGCGAATAGCAGAGACTATGCTTCGGCGCGATCCAACCGTTGAGCAGGAACTGGCCGCCGAAGAGCCTCGCCTCGATCGGGCGAGCCGAGGTCGCCGCGTCGGCGTTCCCCTGGGACCGCGCGACCCACGAGCCGAGCAGGAGCCGGTCGTTGTCGACTTGAATCGGTCCCTTCACGTCGGTGAACTGAAAGTTCTCGAACAAAAGCGACGAGATGTCGAGTTCGCCGAGCGACGTGAAAGCGGGACCTCGCGATTGTCCGCGAAGCTGCAACTCGCCGTGCATGTTTTCGAGGCGAATGCCGCACTCGATTTTCGCCTGATGGAAGCCAAGACGCAGGTCCCAATCCATTTCCATGGGCTGGCCGGCCACGGCCGGATGGCGCGCGCTCAGGCGGCTCTTGTGCAGATACATCGGCCCGCTGGGATTCCATTTGGCGAGTCCCTCGCGAAGTCCGGCGGGCAAGGCCAGCTTCAACTCGCGATCTTCGAGCGAGAGCCGATCGACCGACATGTCCTCGATTCGGAAATCCCATCGTCCGTCGGGCAGGAAGTTCCAATGCACCTTGCCCGAAAGTCTCGTCCGGCCGTGCCAGGCGGCAAAGCGGTCGAACAGAACCTGTCCGTCACGATAGACGAACGTTCCTTCGAGTCGTTCCATGTGGTAGGGGAACATTCGTGGCTTAACCGAGGCGTTGTTGCGGTGGGGCCATGCGATCAAGACCAGCCGGGGCGTTTCGCTTCCGACTTGCCAATGGATGTCCGTCTCGAAGTCGACCAGTCCGCGTGGATCGAGGTTATCCCACGCCTGTTGCATCGACGGCTTCAAGGCGCCCCGCAATTCCTTATCCTCCAGCAACACGTTCTTGGCTTGGAGAATTAATGAGAGCTGCTTGCCTCGCGGACCATCGGCCAGATTTCCGCGGCAGAATACTTGCGCCGCGTCGTTCGTGCCTTGCAGATCGCGGAACGTCCATCGACCGTCGGTGGATCGCTCGATCCGTCCCTGGATCTGGCGGACGGGATAGCGAAACCGGTCGAAGCAGATCGAGCAATCCTTCAGATCGATCGTGAACTCACGAAACTTCTCGCCGCCGGGCGCGTCGCTCCAAGCGCGGAGTCCAAAATCGCACAACCCTCGCGGCGAGAGCGATTGGAACACGCCCTTCGACTGTTCGTTTATCGCCGCGAGCGCCCGAAGAAGACGCTCGTCGCCGACGTCGATGGGCAAGTCTTCGCCACGCGTCTCGAACCGCCCGTGCGGCGCGTCGAGCGGTTGCTTGATCGAGCCTTTCATCCACAATGGGCGGTCGCCGATGCGCGCGGTCACGTCGATCGAGAGCACGTCGCGTTCGATTTTCAGCTTTCCGCGACCTCGATCGAGCGGATAGGGGAATTTCGCATAGGTGAAGGCGACGTCGTTCAACTCGACGGTCGCCGTGCTGGCGGCCATGTCGAGCCGCCGGCCATCCCCGGCGACGTCCAAGTCGGCGTCGACCTGACCGAGGGGCTGAAACTCGTCCCAACGCTCTTGCAACGGCTCGGGCAGACACGCCCGGAGCCGCGAGTCGAGCTGCAATTGGGTCACCTTCGCCTTGACCGACCAGGGCGCTGCCGGGCCGAAGCCGGCGCGGCCGCGCGAAACCCACAACGTTGCCCGGCCGCTTTGGGCGAACAGATTCTCGACGACCAAGCCGTCGTTGTTCGCCTGGATCGTGCCGCGGATGTTCCGAAACTGATCGGGCAGCCGTCGGTCGTCGAAACGCCCCTCGGTGATCCGGCCCTTCACGTCGAAACGGCAGCCGTACGGCGCCGCCGGATCGCTTTGCACGTCGAAATCGACTTGAATACGCCCGCGAAATACGGCCAACAACGCGATTTGCTCGGCCAGTGGCGCGGGCAGGGCCTGGTGCAGTTCGGACGAAAGATCGAGGTCATGCACCGTGCCGTTCAAATGCCAGTCGGTTCGTTCCGGATTCCCCTCGCCTCGAATCTCGATGCGCCCCATGTGGTCGCCCCGAAGCGTCCCCTCGAGGACGCGAACCGGCTTGCCGCCGGGATCGTTGGCGGCGGGCGACTGCGTCTTGATTGAAAGATTGACGTCGCGAAACGTCATCGTGCTCGGCGGCGTCTTGGTCAGATCGAGTATTTCGATCGTTCCATTCTCGATCGTGACGTCGGGAGGCGTGTCGCTCAGATTCGGCGTCGGCCAAAGACGGCTGCCCGACCACGTGCCGTCGGGCAATCGGGCGAAACGCAACGTGGGCCGCCGAATCACGGCGTGGCAGACGTGGACCCGATCGCGAAGGAAATCGGCCAGATCGGTGTTGCATCGCAGGAACGCTTCTTCGATGTGCAGAAGCGTCGCATGCGAGCCCTCCGTGCCGGGCTGCTTGATCGACAGGTCGCGAATCTCGATCCCTTCTCCCTCGACGCGGGCCGCGGCGCGGACCGTCACCTTGAGATCACGGTAATGGTCGCCAAATCGCGTCTCGATTTGCCCGCGAATCTCCTTGTCGAGTTGCTGGTGCAGATAGAGGATCACCGCCAGCGTGACGATCGTCCCGGGAACGATCCCCCACTTGAAGATGAACCAACAGAAGTTGATCAGATCCTTGATCAACGCGACGTCCTTCCTTGAAACCGACCCGGTTCGCGATCAACCGCGACAAGTCGGCCGGCTTGTCACGGAGTTAGGAGTTAGGGGATAGGAGTTAGGGGATAGGAGTTAGGGGATAGGAGTTAGGAAAGCCAACGCGCGAGGAATCTCAAATCTCAAATTCCAAATCCCTCGCCCCTAATCCCTAATCCCTTTCCTCCCGCTTTGCCATTGCACGACCGCTCCGGCTGCCAGGACGATCAGCGTCAGCATGGCCGGCTGACGGTAGCGGATCGAACTGACGAACACGACGTGCAGCAGCGTGAAATAAACTGCCGGAAACCAACACAGCCAATACGGCCAACCTTGCCGAATGGTTTTCGCGGCCCCCAGTATACCGAGCAAGACCACCGGGACGTAGGTCAGCATAACCAGGAACCGTAACGGCCAGGCGGAAAGGCTTGCCTCGTTTGGCCAAATATTCCACATTCTCACGAATTTCACGCCCGCGAGCCAAACCACACGCCCCGGATGACGCCGAGCCCAGTCCAATGCGTCCCCGCGCAGCCGCCGATCGAGCCGGACTTCGAGCGGCACGTCGGGCCCGCTCGGGGCGAGCCGTTCTTGTTCGATCACCCGATCGACAAACGCCATGTCGCTCGCTCCGGTCGCCTGGGGGCCCAGGCCATCGGCCAGGCTGGCTCCCACCTCGAGCGAGGTGGGCACGAAACGACCGACGATGGCCGCGTTGCGGATCCACCAGGGGGCCATCACGACAACCAAGCCGAGGAGCATCGCCGCCCCTAGCCACAAGGGGCGGCAATTCCAGCGAGATGAAACGCTTTCGCCGCGATCTTGCTTTCGCCCGGCCGCGCGTTCCAGGATCAGGCCAACCGCCAGTCCAAAGGGCAAAAACAGCAGCCAGCTTGGGCGAACCAGGATGGCTGCTCCGGCCGTCGCGCCCGCCGCGCACGCCGTCCAAAACGCACGACGCGGCGAGTCACTTCGCCAGGCCGCGATCCACAGCCCTAGGTTGGCCAACATCAACGGGCAGAAGGGGGCCTCGCTGAGCACCAACACGCTTCCGGCGACCGCCTCGGGATACACGGCGGCCATCGCGCCGGCTATTCGACCGGCTTTGGGGTCGAACAGTCGCCTTGCCAGCCACCAGACGCCCAGGACCGAAAGCGTCCCTAAAAATGCCCCCAGCACGCGGCCCCAGATGGGCGACGTCTCGGGACCGCCGACGAAAAACAGCGGGGCGAGCAACAACGGGTAGCCGGGCGTGCGGAAAACTCGCGACTCGGCATTGCCAAACCGATAAGGCTCGCCCGACGCGATCGCGCGTCCCAGGGCCCAGTAGCTCTCGCTGTCGCCGAATCCGAATCCGTCGCCCGCCCGCGACTGCCACCAGAACCCGGCCGCCAACCGCAGCACGAAGGCGGCGGCCAGCAGCAGGACCAGTTCTCGGCGAGTCGTCCGTTTCATCGATTCGCCTCGTAGGCGGAGGTTTCTTGGTTCGTGCGACTCAGAACAAGCCGGTCCTCAACCCGTTCGGCCAACACGCCGCCGGGGAACATCTTCTTGTCGGGTCGGCCCTCGAACAGCATTCGGGCCAGTTCATCCCACTGGACGTAGCCCATCGATTGTTGCGGCCAGCCCCGATCGCGCCACAGGCGAATGAGCAGTTCGCGGACCAGATAGCGTGGTTCGTCGGCCAGTTCGGCCGCCCCAAGACTCAGGCGGTCGGCGGCCGGCGCGTCGGCTTGGTCGACCAGTTCTTCCACCAGGTCGTCAATGATCGACTGAACCTCGCCGGCCAAACCGCCCAGGCGAAGCAGCGCTTCGTCGATTGCCGGGTTGAATCGCTCGACCAGCAGAGGCAGCAACTCGTGGCGGAGGCGGTTGCGGGTAAACCGTGTTTCGGCATTGCTTGAATCGTCGCGAAACGGTTGGCCCAGGCTTGCCAGGTAGTCGATCACGTCGGCCCGGCGGACGCCCAGCAGCGGCCGAATCAGGGTGGTGGCCTCGCCGAGCGGGCGGCAACGAGCCATGCCGGCCAGCCCGGCGATCCCCGTGCCGCGAACGACGTGATGCAAAATCGTCTCGACCTGGTCGTCGGCCGTGTGGCCGGTTGCGAGGTAGCGTGCGCCGGCGTCGGCCGCGGCCTGACGAAG
>DOEZ01000286.1 GCA_003532715.1 Planctomycetaceae bacterium | reverse complement strand
TTCAGGCCGCGCGCGAGGCGGCGCGACGCCTGCAATGCGCGAACCACTTGAAACAGCTAGGAGTTGCCTTGCACGGCTATCACTCCTCGCACGAATCGCTTCCGGCGGGGTCCTTTCACGCCGAGTTTTTTGGCGTGGGAACGTGCAACGACTACTCCCGAAAGCACACTTGGCTCGAGTCGATCCTGCCTTATATCGACCAGCAGGTGATTTTCGATCGTCTCGATTTCCGCCGGCCTGTCAACGTTGAGCCAAACGGCAGCGCGTTGACCGGCCTCTACATGCCGAATCTGGCTTGCCCATCCGATTCCTTGGCGGGGCTCCTCCATCACGATCGCCTTAATACGTGCGGCGAGTGCGACTATGGACCCGCCAAAGGCGGCAGTTCCATGGGTCAGTCTTACTCGCCCTGTGGCGGACCGCTCAACATCAAGGGTTGTATTATTCCTCCGATTCCTGGGCTCGGGAATTGCCAAAGTACCGAGGCGGGTACCGGCGGCTACGGCGCGCCGGGTATGTTCGCGGCGGGGGGGGGCGGCTATCCTTTCAGAGAATGCACGGACGGTCTGAGTCACACGTTCCTACTGGGCGAGCAACTGCCCAGTTGGGCGCCGTTCCAGATGTACTTCGTCTCGCATCTCAATGTTGCCACGACGAACATCCCGCCCAACTACCACTTGACCAACCCGCGTGGTTGTCTCAATCCAAGTCCCTGCTACAAGTCCGATGCACTTGCAACCGCTTGTCGGCTGGATATGTCCGGATTCAAGAGCGAACATCCCGGTATCGTACAGATGGCCATGGGCGACGGCTCCGTGGTCCCCGTGGCGGANNACGATCGAGTATGAGACCTGGGTGCGACTTGGCGACCGTGCCGACGGCCGCGGGGTATCATTACCCTAGCCCTTGCATGAGCGAACGCGGACGGCGTTCGCGGTGGTCTCTTGGGCGGTGGAATCGGGCCACACCGCAACCGACCCTCGCCGGCGGCCTCGCGGGGAGGCATCTGGCCATGTCGTGTTTCACTTCGCCGCTCGGCTGCAATCGCGTGTGGTTCGGGGTAATGGCGGATCGGAACATCCCGAGCCCGGCTTCAGAAAGCGTTTTCTCAACTGGTTACCGTATTCGGCCGCTTACCTTGCGCTGCTTGTGGCGGCAGCGGGCAACTTGCCGTCGTGCGGTTTGCATCGCCCCATCAGCAACCTCCGCGGCCTCGTTCCATCCAAAGTGCATAACCCGGGCTACTGCACTTTGGTTGCGCACGCCGCTGGGGAATCGACATCGTTCACCAACGACGCATCGCGAAACCAGGCTACGCCCGAGTTGTCGAGCCGCTCGAGGTGCTCTCGCACGCGCCGGCGGTATGCATCCTGATCGCGTGATTCCCTCGCCGCCCAGGTAATCTCGGCGAGCGACAGGAACCGCGGAAACACCTGCGGATCGGTCGCCGCCTCGGTTCGGTAGGTCTGGGTCCAGAGGCACGCCTGCGCGCCAAGAATGCGATTGGCCTGCTCCGAACTCAACTCCTTCGGCACGGGGTCATAGTCGTAGAGCGTCATCGTGTCGGAGTTTCGGTAATTGAAGTAACACTGCGCCCTGGGCGTCATCACGACGTCGTGTCCGGCCTTCGCGGCCTTGATTCCGCCTCGCGTTCCACGCCACGACATCACCGTGGCATTGGGGGCCAGGCCGCCCTCGAGAATCTCGTCCCAGCCGATCATCCGTTTTCCCTTGGAGTTGATGATCTTCTCGATTCGCTTGATGAAATAGCTCTGCAACTCGTCTTCGTTCTTCAGGCCCTCTTCCTTGATGCGATCCTGGCACATGGCACACTCCCGCCACCTACTCTTATTCACCTCGTCGCCGCCGATGTGGATGAACTCGCACGGAAACAACTCGGCCACCTCCGAAAGCACTTCCTCGAAGAACTCAAAAGTCCTCTCGTTGCCGGCGCAGCAGGAGTCGTGAATCTTCGGATAGACCTCGGCTTTCGCATGGTGTGGAGGAATCTCAAACGGCCCGCCCGTGTTCGATAGCTCGGGATAGCACGTCAGCAAGGCCAGCGAGTGCCCCGGCATGTCGATCTCGGGCACGATGGTCACGTGGTGCCGCCGTGCGTATTCGATCAGGGCCTTCATTTCCGCTTGCGAGTAGAAACCCTGGAACTCGGCCGGCTCGTTGAAGCGCGCGGCGAACTTCGATCCCACCTCCGTGAGCCTCGGATACTTCTTGATCTCCAGACGCCAGCCCTGATCGTCCGTCAGGTGGAGATGGAGCCGGTTGAGCTTGTACAACGCCATTAAACGAATCAACCTTTCGAGCCGTTCGATGCTCCAGAAAGTGCGGCTGCAGTCGATCATCATACCACGCCATGCGAATCGCGGCGAGTCGTCGATCGTGCAGCAGGGAATCTCCCAGAGGGTTTTTTCATCCGGCATGCCCCGCTTCTCGACGGCCGCCGGCAGCAATTGCCGGAGCGTCTGGATCCCATGGAACACGCCCGCTTCCGTCGGCGCGCAAACCGTGATAGCGTCGGTGCCGACCACCAAGGAATATCCCTCGTCGCCCAGTCCCTTCCGGCTCGGCTCGATCCTCAGACAAATCGAGTCGCGCCGTGCCGTCTGCCGATCGTCAACCCGTTCGACCGGCAACGGCAACCCGGTGGCCGACGCGAGAAGCTCTCGCAGGTACCGGCCGACCGCCGTCGTTTCTTCGTCCGTGACGATTTTCGTCCGCGGCGAAAGGCGAAACGCCCCCTCCCCCGGTTCCACATTCTTGGGTCGTGGAATCACCGACGGCGCGCCGCCCAACGCGATCTGTGCCACGAACAATAGGACAATTGGGAACGCGCGAGCTGCAATCCTATCGACATAGATACCTTTCACGATGCGTCTCCCGCTACGAATACGATGCTCCGCCACACCCGTCAGTCTGCCAACCATCGCAACGATGTCGTCCGGAGGGCGTCAACCGGCCTGGTCGGGCGAGCGGAATGTGGTCCGGAGGACGGCAACCAGGAATCGCCGTCACCGCCCGTCGCATAGTCCCCCCTCCGTCGAAGTCCAACTCGGACGGCCTTTCGTCGTCGCCGTCCCGAAACCTCCGCGTCGCCCAATTGGTCGAGCGCGGCCAGCAGTTCGGTTGCCGACTGGTTCTTGGTCATGGGTTTTCGATATCCCTGGGTTGTCGAACGCATTTGGACAAGACCCTATTGTACACACAATCTCAGCCCAGGAAGTCGGGTGAGGGCCATCTAAAGAGGGGATTTCGGCCGGTAATCCATATCCGACGGTCAATTGACTTTCGGATTAGAACCAGAGTTGGCGCTAACCCGAGGTATTCAGAGTTTTTTATAATTTTTGAATCTCCGATGGCCTCTAAGTGGCTAGTGAAGCATCACTTGAATCACCACACGGAGGTCCAGGATGGATTCGCAGACTGCTTTTAAGTTGAGCTTTGATCTTCTCCCATCCAAGCCGGTTGTGGTAGAGCCCCCATCGGCCCAAGTTTCCAGCGATCCCGGACTGATTCCCTTCCGACAACTGACGAACAGATCGGCTTGACGTGATGTTTTGACATCGGTCCCTCGACCGGGCAGAACCTCACGCACCCCGGCCCGGGCCGGGGTCTTCTTAGGACGACGAGACCTCGCGGAGCGGGCTGCATCTCAAGTCACTGCGGTTTCACCCGTTGTCGGCCGTCCCGNNGTTTCTGGGAAGACGCCTGACTTGACACCGCAGCGCCGGCCTTGGAATAATGGCCTTGTCGGGGACTGCGGCTCGGCTGTTCCATCGAAAATCTCCCGGAGGGTTTCCTTCGCCCGGTTCGAGAAGCCCGCCCCCGACGATTCCCCTTTTCACGACGTACGACCAACGGCGGCAGAGCGAGAGGTCGGCCAGCCCGGACCACCGGGCCGTATTTTCGGTTTCCTGTCCTTCCCTACAAGGAGCCATCCGTGAGCGCCTATTCCATCAGCCCCGCGGGCGAGAAGTTTCCCATCCCGGTCGAATCCGACTACCCCAAGGAGATGGCACGCCTCGAAAGCCTGGCCGAGCGGGCCCGCGCCGAGGGGAAGGAAGTCGTCGTCGTGATGGGCGTGGGCTTCGTCGGCGCCGTCATGGCGGCGATCATTGCCGATACGGTCGACAAGACGACCGGCAAGCCGAACAAGTTCGTCATCGGTTGCCAGCGTCCCAGCCCGCGGAGCTTCTGGAAGATTCCGATGCTCAACCGGGGCGAGTCGCCCGTGAAGGCCGAGGACCCCGAGGTCGAACCGATGATTGCACGCTGCGTGAACGAGAAGAAAACACTCATGGCGACGTTCAACAGCGATTGCCTCGCGCTGGCCGACTGCGTGGTGGTCGACGTGCAGTGCGACTACACGAAGCACGACCTGGGCAAGATGCGGACCGGAGAGGCCGAAATGAGCGCCCTCGAGGCGACCGTGCGGACCCTCGGCCAAAAGGTCCAGCCCAACTGCCTGACGTTGATCGAAACGACCGTCGCCCCCGGCACGACCGAGTTCGTCGCCTTGCCCATCATGAAGAAGGCCTTTATGGCTC
>DOEZ01000454.1 GCA_003532715.1 Planctomycetaceae bacterium | reverse complement strand
CGCCCGACGTCTCGCCCGTCTTTGCGGACTCGTGGCCCGAGCGACTGAGGCGAGTCGTCGAACTGTGGGAGTCAAACGAGCGGATTGTCCGCTTCTTGACGGACAATTGGGACCGATTGGAAGCGAGTCCCGAGATTCACTCGTCGCTCGCGCCGGTCGTCTCGCGGATGATCGAAGCTCGGAACCGAGGCCGATGGTCTCACCACGGGATGCGAACGGAGTACTACGAGCAGTACGTGCGTCTGCCCAGCCTGTCGCCGAAGGCGCGCGAGGAGTTGGGGAAGATGAGAGGGAACACGCCGGCCGAGACTGGACCCCCCAGTCAATGGATTCCCGGTGCGAGCCCGAATCCGCCATTATCTCCTATCCCCTATCCCCTATCCCCTAATCCCAAAATCCCCCCGTCCCTCGCCCCTCACCCCTCGTCCCCCGCCGCCCCCTCATCCTCCAATCCCAACTGAACCAACCGCCGATAGAGTCTCGGCCGGGTGAGGCCGAGCAGCGAGGCCGCTTTGGTCTTGTTGCCTTTTGCCTGAGCGAGTGCCCGGTCGATCAGTTCGCGTTCGATTCGGCCGAGGAATTCGTCGAGTTGGATGGTTTGTTTCTCGCGTCGCGGATGGGCCGCCGCTTCGGCCGCGTGGCGAAGTCGCGGCGGCAGGTCGGCCGCTTGGACTTTAGTTCCCTCGGCCTTTTCGCAAGCCTGGGCCACGACCGACGCCAGCTCGTCGAGGTTGCCGGGCCAGTGATACGCATCGAGCCGGTCGAGTGCCTCCGCCGAGAACCCGCCGCGCTGCTTGGCCGATTCGGTGTTGATCTCCTCGAGAAACAGTTGGGCCAACAGGGGAATGTCCTCGCGCCGGTCGGCCAATGGGGGCAGTTCGATGACGATCGGGCTCAACAGCGCGGCCAACGCCCGGCTGAACTCGCCCCGCGCGGCCAGTTCGACGAGCGGCTCGGCCGCCGTCGCGACGACGCGCAAGCGGAACGACTTGGCCGAAATGGCGGCGGCCAGATCGGCCTGGACTTCGCCGGGCAGGCAATCGACGTCGGTCAACAGAAGCGTGCTTCGCGCGGCACGATCGCCGAGCGGATTCGACGCCAGCGCGTGGACCGTCGATCGAATCAACTCGACGCCCAGAACAGCGCAATCGACCGGTATGAGCGTCCCCTCGCGCGGCGGATCGCTCGCGTAGTGGATGCCGTGGGCCGTGTGCCGGCGTCCGCTGCCGACCGGACCGACTACCAGCACGTTCGCACGCCCGGCCGCCGCCAATTCGGCCCTCGCCCGGGCCAGCCGCATCGCCGGACTGTCGCCCAGCAGCCGATCGATCCGATATCGCCCGGCGGCCTGGCGGCGGAAACGGCGAATCCGTTCGTGCAATTCGTCGGACGTCGGCTCGGCCGGTTCGAGGCCGTGCGGCCGTGTTTCGATCAAGGACTCGTCGCCGGACGCGAGGTTGCTTGGCGACAGGTCGCCCGGCTCGACCAGCGCCACGACGGCCGGCGTGATTTCGCCGCACGGGCCGATGGGGATGAACCGGGCCAGCCGCCGTCGCCACCCGCCACGGCCGTCGGCCGCAACCACGATACCCGTGGCGACTCGGCCGGAAAGAACGCTGGGCGGCGGACAGAGCGACTCGGCCAACGGTCGGCTCGCCGATTCGTCACCGGCCGGGCTGGTGCGATAGGTGCAACGCTGCCCGACGAGCGACTCGGCCGCCTCGCCGAGCCACTCGCGACACGCTTCGTTGAGGAAACGAATCACCAGTTCTTCGTCCAGCACGTAGACGGGCCGATCGATCGCGTTGAACAATCGAGCCAACTCGGCCGTTTTAACACGCTGTCGGGCCATTGGTTCGCCTTATTCGTTTTGAAGTAGGGTGGGGCGATCGTGGCGACATACGTTTGCGGCTTACAACGTCGTCTTGCCACGATCGCCCCACCCTACAGGGCGAAAACCAGACCGACGCCGACGATCAGGACGACGCACATGGCCACGACCGCGCCGATCGCACGGCCGTGCTGGCCGCGGAGCATGGTCAAAGGCAGCCGGAAGTATATCACATCGAGTAGGCGAACGTAATAGACGGCGGCGATGAGCAGATTCGCCCCGGCGACGACGACCAGGCCGATCGGCCAGAATCGCGACAACCCCGTCGCGGCGCCGGCGGCCGTGTCCGACGCCGCGACGACATCAAAAGCGCCGGCCAGGATGGTCGTCTTGGCCCAAAACCCGGCCAGCGGCGGCATGCCCATGAGGCTCAGCAAAAAAACGGCCAGCGCGGCGGCCAACGCGGGGTGCGTCCGCCGGAGCCCGGCTAGTTGTTCGATGTCGTCGACTGGGAAGTCGAGGCTTTCGAGGCGTGCCAGAATGGCGCACGTCCCCAAAATCGCAATGCTCGATACGGCCAGTTGGAGGAGCACGGAGGCCGAGTCGCTCGAAGTCGCGGAGTCGCCCGCGATGGTCAGGACGACCGACACCCCGAGGAGCAAGTAGCCCGTCTCGGCGATCGACACGTAGGCCAACCATCGCCGGAGGTGGGTCTGGCGAAGCGCCATCAGATTTCCGTAGGTCATGCTCGCAACGGCCAACACGGCTGTCAGGCGGCCCGCGTCGATTGCTCCGCCGGGAATGGCCGTCAGCAGTCGCAGCAGGACCAACGCGGCAGCCGCCTTGGGTAGAATGGCCAGCAACGCCGCGCCGCCATGCGTGGTTGCTTGCCAGACGTCGGCCGCGTGGAGGCAAAACGGCACGGCCGTGATCTTCATACCCAACGCGGCCACGAGCAGCACGACCGCCACGCCGGTCAACGCCGCAGGATCGATCGCGCCGGTGGCGGCTTGATACGTTCTGGACAACGCCGCGCGAATTGCCGCCAGATCGGTCGAGCCGGCCATGCCGTAGACGAAGCTCGTCGCGTGGAGCCACAGGGCCGAGGCCAGCACGCCGAGAAGAACATAGCGGAATCGGATTGTGGCCGAATGGCGGTCGGGGCGGTCGGCGAGAATCATCGCATGGGTGGCCCAGGCGACCATTTCAAGACCGACGACCAGCAACACGAGGTTGCCGGCTGCGGCCGTCAGCATGAGTCCCGCGACGGCGGCCGCCAGCGTACTCCAATGGATGGCCTGGCCCTCGCGCCGTTCGCGAGCCACCAGCGGCGCGAGTCCGAGTCCGGCGAGCAAGGTGAACCCGCAGCCGAACCGGGCCATGGCGTCGTCGTTTTCGGGCACGGTCGGCAGCACGTTCGCCAGTCGGTTAACCGCGAACATCGGCGGGCGAGTCGCGTCGCCCCGAGGCAGCCAGGCCGTCGCGACGGCCGATAAGTACAAAGACGCCGCCACGACCATCGCAAAACCAATCAACAGCGACCACCTTGCAACGCGACGTCGCCCACCGTCGCCGCGACGGCCGATAAGCACGAAAAGCGGGACCAACAGGACGCCGGCCCACGTCAACAGGATTCTGAGAAGCAGCGGGCTATCCATCGTTCCGGGGCATCCGATCCGGGCGGAAGAGTCGCGGAAAGACCACGATCGTCGCCGCATGGCAAGCCGCGACCGCCAGCGCGAGCACGACCAGTGTTTGAACGTCAACCACCGCGTCGTGGAACCGTCCCCAGGTCGCGAGAGCCAGCGCCACGGCTTGCGACATGACGCCCAGCGTGAACAGTTGCACGACGATCGGTCGCCGAGCCAAGAAGCCGACCAGGCCGACGGCAAAAACCGCCGCACCAAGCACCAGCGTGTTGTGCGTCAGCCCCACATCGGCCGCATCGAGGGCCCGATCGAGCGCCACGGCCGGCACGACCAGGACGACGCCGCCGACCGCGGCCGAAAGCAACGGCT
>DOEZ01000538.1 GCA_003532715.1 Planctomycetaceae bacterium | reverse complement strand
CCACCCGACACCCGGCCGCCTCGTTCGCGACGCTCACCGCCGGTGAATTTGGCGGGCCATTTCGCGATGGGCTTCGGCTCTCTTCATGGCCTCGCGTTTATCGTGCTTCTGTCGGCCTTGGCAGATTCCCAGAAGCACTTTGGCTCGACCCCGTTTGAAGTACATCCGCAGGGGCACCAGCGTCAGGCCCTTTTGCTTTGCTTGTCCGGCGAACCGCTCGATTTCGCGACGGTGGAGGAGCAGTTTTCGGGGGCGGCGCGGCTCGTGGTTGAACTGGCTGGCCTCGAAATACTCGGCGATGTCGCAGCCAATCAGCCAGACTTCGTCGTCCTTTATCCGGCCGTAAGCCTCGGCCAGCGAGACCTTTCCGTTGCGCGCGCTCTTCACCTCGCTGCCGCGCAGCACGATGCCGCATTCGAGCGTGTCGAGCACGGCATAGTCGTGCCGCGCCTTTCGATTTTGGGCGATAATTCGCTCGCCGTCCTTGTCGGCGGCCGACTTGCTCGCCTTTTTGTCTTTCTTGGCCGTGGCTAGGCTCCTTCGCGGCAAGGTGCGTCGCGACGCACCCTACGAGATTGGCGGGCTTTCCAAACGNNACCCCTCCTTTTTACTCGCAAATCCCGGTTTACTCAAGTTCCCCCGGCTCGTTCGAGGGGAACCGGCCCCATGACGCATTCTTGCCAACCCGAACCAACCGCCCCCCACGGCCGCCTTCCTCGGTGGCTCAAACGCCGCATTCACGCCGGCGAGGCGAACCGTTTCACGGCCGGGTTGGTGCATGACCTGGGGTTGGCGACGGTTTGCGACCACGCGCGATGTCCCAACCGGATGGAGTGCTACGCCCAAAAAACGGCCACGTTCATGATTTTGGGCGACACGTGTACGCGAAATTGCGCGTTTTGCAGCGTGGCGCACGGCCAACCCAGCCCGGTCGACCCCGACGAACCGAGTCGCGTGGCCGAGGCGACGCGGCGGCTCGGCCTGCGGCACGTGGTCGTTACGTGCGTGACGCGCGACGACTTGCCCGACGGAGGCGCGGAGCATTTCTGTCAAACGATTGGAGCCCTTCGCGAGACGTGCCCCGGGATCACCGTCGAGATTCTGCCGTCCGATCTGGGGGGCAACGTGGAGGCGCTCGAACGGCTGATTGCCGCCGCGCCGGACGTCTACAACCACAACGTCGAGACGATCCCTCGGCTCTTTCCGACCGTTCGCGGTCCAAAGCTCAATTACCGCTGGACGCTCGACATGTTTCGCCGGATCAAGCGAGCGAATCCGACGATTCGGACCAAGACGGGCATGATGCTCGGGCTGGGCGAAACGCACGACGAAGTGCTCGACACGCTGGCCGATCTGCACGCGGCCGGCTGCGATTTGCTCACGCTGGGCCAGTATCTCCAACCCTCGCCGGCCCAGATGGAGGTGGTTCGCTACGTCCCACCCGAGGAGTTCGACGAGTTGGGCGAATTGGCCCGAGCCATCGGCTTCGCCCAAGTGGCCTCGGCCCCGTTCGTTCGGAGCAGCTTCCACGCCGGCGAGATGCTCGACGCGCGGCCAACGTGAGGCCCCCGGGGCCGACAGCGATCCTCGTCGGATCCGAGTGATTCACACGGCGCGTGCCACTGCTTGCGAAATTGCCGCCCACGGTGGGTTATCCACCAGCCCACACTAGCGAAAAGAGCAAGCGAGGGTAAACCGTTTCAGAACCCATAGGCATCAAGTTAAGGGAATAACTACGCGACAGCGAGAGCTCAGAAAGAAAGAGAAACGCTGATTCACGCTGATAAGCACTAATCTTGATAATTAGCGAGGATTAGCGAAGATCAGTGTTCCCAACTCCCTCTCTGCTTTTCCGACAAGACGCGCTGCAATCGCCCCACCCTACGGATTAGAGCCGACGTCAACAAGGGGGGTTCCTTGACGGCTCAGCTCGGCACCTATAGACTGGGCTATTTCGTTTTTGCCCTCCGCGTCGGCCTATGGTGCCGGGAAGACTTTCCCGTTTCCTTTCCGCGATGACGGAACACCCCGACGGCCGATTTCACTCGATTACCACGTTCAACCGTTTGAACCATTACCACTAAGGAACTAGACATGGCGAAATTCGTTTATTTCTATGGCCCCACCGGGACCGAGGGCGACGCGACGCAGAAGAACTTGCTCGGCGGCAAGGGCGCGAACCTGGCCGAAATGTGCCGGCTGGGCCTGCCGGTGCCCGCCGGCTTCACGATCAGCACCGAGTGCTGCACCGAGTATTTCAAACTGGGCGGCAAGTACCCGGAATCGCTCAAAGCCGAAGTCCTCGACGCCCTGAAAAAGACCGAAGCGGCGATGGGCATGAAATACGGCGACCCGGACAATCCGCTGTTGGTCTCCGGCCGTAGCGGCGCGCGAAGCTCGATGCCCGGCATGATGGAAACCGTTTTGAACGTCGGCCTTTGCACGAAGACGATCCCTGGGCTGGTGAAGAAGTCGGGCAACGAGCGATTCGTCTACGACGCCTACCGCCGCTTGATCACGATGTATTCCGACGTGGTGATGGAGAAGGCCGAAGGACTCGAGCCGGCCGAAGGTAAGGGCATTCGCGTGCAGCTCGAGAAGATCATGCACGAAATGAAGGAAGCCCGAGGCATCAAGGAAGACACCGAGCTGACGACCGACGATCTGAAGTCGCTTTGCGAGAAGTACAAGGCCAAGATCAAAGAGGTGCTCGGCCGCGAATTCCCCGACGATCCGATGGAGCAGCTTTGGGGCTCGGTCGGCGCGGTGTTCAAGAGCTGGAACGGCAAGCGAGCCATCTCCTATCGCCGGATCGAAGGCATTCCGGACGAATGGGGCACGGCCGTGAACGTCCAGAGCATGGTCTTCGGCAACATGGGCAAGAAGTCGGCCACCGGCGTGGCGTTCAGCCGCAACCCGGCCACCGGCGAGAACAAGTTCTACGGCGAATGGCTGGTCGACGCCCAAGGCGAGGACGTCGTGGCCGGCATCCGCACGCCCAGCCCGCTGAACGAAGGCACCAAGAACGACCAGAACCGCCACCTGCAATCGCTCGAAACCGAGTGGCCCGAATTGTATAAGGAGTTGTCGGGCATTCGCGACAAGCTCGAAAGCCACTACCACGACATGCAGGACATCGAGTTCACGATCCAGGACATGAATCTGTACATGCTCCAATGCCGCAACGGCAAGCGGACGGGCACGGCGGCGTTGAACATGGCCATGGACATGTTGGCCGAGGGTCTGATCGACGAGGAAACGGCCGTCACGCGAGTCGGCGCCGATCAGTTGGACGAGCTCCTCCACCCGCTGGTCGATCCGGTGGCCGAGAAGCAGGCCGAAGTGGTCGCCAAGGGTCTTCCGGCCGGTCCGGGCGGCGCGGGCGGCCAGATCGTCTTCACCTCGCAAAAGGCCGTCGAATGGGCCAACGCGGGCAAGACGGTCATCCTGGTTCGCGAAGAGACCAACCCCGAGGACGTCGAAGGAATGCGAGCGGCTCGCGGCATTCTGACGGCTCGCGGCGGCATGACCAGCCACGCGG